>JALWEA010000558.1 GCA_027039465.1 Calditrichia bacterium
CTAAGTGCAATACTTTTACCGTCCTCACCAAATACATTCAAATCAACAATGCCTGTGGCAAAAACCGTCAATGTTCCATTTGCGGTTTTGGCAGCAAGGTAGGTCGTATCCCCTGCACCAAGAGTTAATTCATAAGCATTTTGCGAATTTTGCTCAACAAAAAAACTATCCGCCACCAAAGAATCAATAAAAGAGGCGGCCACTTTTGCAATTTCCTGATTCGTGACATTCGCAAAATATTGGTTTAACGGAACGCTTTCAATGGGCGTAAAAACGGAATCCGAAAATTGCTCGCAAACAGCCTTATCAATCCCGGATATTGTGCTTTTTTCGCTTTTGTAAATATCGCAACTCATCAAATAAATGAAGCTGAATAATAACACAAAATGAATGGAATGTTTTAAAATCTTCTTTTGCCACATGTATCATTCTCCATTATTTATTTATAAAAACTATCTAATAACTGCCAATTTTTTAATCACTGATTGGCCTTTTCTGAAAATTACCTGACCGGTATTTTCATCAACATAATCTTGCGTTACTTTAATATAAACAATATAGATACCGCTCACGATCACCTGACGCGAATCTGTTATGGAATTCCATTTTTCATCACCACTACCGTCATTATGGTGAATGGTTTTAATCAGGTCCCCACGCTCGGTATAAATTTTAATATCACAGAACGGTGGCAAGTTTACGAAGAGAATTCTATCCGGTGCACTAATACCGAATTGCCAATCTCGAGCTCTAATATTATACGGGTTGGGAACAATGCGTATATTATCCAAATTTCTTCCAGGCGGTCGACGCAAAAAGGCGGGTTGCGTGGTCATTGTATAGAACTTACTGCTTTCCAAAACACCGTCTTCGCTACTACCGTCGTCAAAGGTGGCAACATAATAATAGTAATTAAAACCTCTTCGTGCCGATTTATCCTGAAATTCATGTACCACTTCGGGATTTGCCGTACCGGGACCACATTCAAAAATCTTTTCATAGGTTGTGTCCGGTTTATGAATAGCGCGGTAAACACGATATCCTACCATTTTATTGCCATGAGAACCGACCCAACCGTCTGCGCTTTCGGACCATTCCAGAAAAATACGGTCACCACCGGATTTAACTTCGAAACGATCCGGTGCCGGCGGTGCTTCCGGGATATCGAAGTCCGATTCATAATTGGCTTTAGCCCGTTCAAAAGTTTTTATTAACGAATCTCGGCCGGTCATAACCAACTGGTCTTTGGTTTCATTATAATTTTTCGGATCTGCCAACCATTTGGCGCCTATTTCATAACACTTTTGCCTGCTTAAACCCGCTACGCCTTCGGCATAAACGATATGAATACTATCGCCTGGCGCTATGGTGTAAGGTCCAAAACCCTGGGCTTGCGAATAGCCGCCTGGCGTACCGCCATATAAATCCGCGAATCCGCCATCTACACGCGCAGCATGGGATAAAGCCGGACGTCCAGCCGTCATAACCTGATATTCCTGAGCCATTTTGGGAGCATTATATTGACTATTATTCGATTCCCAAGGATCATCCGAACCGACTTCTTTAGTCGTTGTCGGCTGTGCAATATCATCGGAATGATCCGTCGCACTTTTATCCGCGTGGATATCCAAAACACCGACAAATTGGGCGGCGCCCAAGTGTCCGTCAGCCAGGTAATCCGGACCGCCAATATTATCTCCGGGGCCGCTCCATTTGGAATGTTTGCCAAGCCACGAGATTAAAGCCCGGAAGGGTTCACCGGTCGAAGGATGGTTGTAGATAACGTCATTCATTGTGCTGTGACCCCACGTCGCCGACTGTGGTAACCAATAATAACCGTAAGCACAAGCTTCTTTTGTAGGCGCATAGCGATATTGGAAGAAAATAACCACGTCTTTCAATGTCTGGGGATGCTTGGTCCCTTTGAGATCAATTACTCCGTCATTCTTGAAAACATAATCATAAATAAAATAGTTGCTATGATGTTTGTTTATAAAAGCATATACCTTACGCGTCATCGTCAAACCAAGCGATGTGCGCACAACATTATAAAGAATTCTATCGGCAGGCAGATCGGGATCCACATAATCCACGGTTTCGAGATAATTCAAGGTCGATGCGGGCAAACCATCCACATAAACCAACGGATGGTCCTGGCGTCCCCAAAGTTCAAACGTTTCGGCCATGAATTCATTATTTTCGTCTAATACACGAGGGCCTGCATGGACAACTTTATAATCATAAACTTTTCCGGCCACAGGATCGTCAAAATCCCTACAACCAATCCACAATGCCTTTGCGGCCTTCGTATCCTGATATCTAAATTGAGCGGGCCATTGCAAACCGTCTTGTTGATCCGTTACCAGATGTCGACGCCCAACTTCAATTTCGCAACCGGCACTGTGAAACCAATCGTGCAAATCACCGACGGCCAGCCAGGTAACTTCACCGGCAAAAAGCCCACCAAACATCAAACCGAGCAAAAGCACAACGGCGGTGATCTTTCCACTCATAATGAACGAATTCCTATTAAATTTTAGCATAGACTATCCCTTATTTCTCGTTTTTCTACACTTTTAAAATTTGTACGTTAATGTCAATCCCATAAAAATACTTCTTGGATTTAAAAAGGTAAAATAGGTCTGATTAGGCATATCAATGTATGCCTTGTTATCCAGGATTTTTTTCAACCGCGATCCGTTTACCTCATTCCAGTTTCCATTACCGTCAGCTTGAAAATAACGTTTTTGCGAAGCATCATAATAAATCACACGAGGATTCGGGTCATCCAACATGCCGATACTTTGAATCCATTCCATCGGTTGATAAGCAACGCCCGTAGGACGATAATCACCGGGACGATCATGCCCGGGTATATTCCCATAGCCCAAATTCCTTGTGACACTTTCGGGCAAATGTAATGACTTCATATAATATTGATAATCGAATCCATCATGAAATGAAACGCCGGAGAAATGTTTCAAATTAAATAAATTTGAAATATCGGCAAAAAACTTAAGATCGAATTTGTCGAATTTGAATGTTTTTGCAATGCGCAAATCCACATTAAAATAGTCTTTCCATTGCACATTATATTTGACGCCGGGTACATTATTCGGATTCCAGGTTCCCCAATAACCGGCTGTCCAGTGGGTAATAAAAAGTGCATGTATGTCCGCTAACGGTTTTTGATCCATAACTTTCGGGCCGAAATTTATCGGTGTGTGAAAATCAACATAAGATTTTATCCTCGGACGAGGACGCGGTTTGGTTTGATAGGGATTTCGCTGTTCATATTCAAGCTGATCGGCGGGATTTTCATAATAGCGCGCTAAACCGAAATAGCCGGAGGTCCCTACGCGATATTCGTAGTTAAAGTCGCCCGTAATCCATCTACCCCTGTTTTTAGTAATATCAAATTCAAACCCGCGTATGTCTTCATAGGCATTGCTCGTAATTTTGTAATAGTTTACTTTCCCGTCGAAACTAATATAGCGTACCCAGAATTCTTCGTTTTTAACATCTTTATAATATCCGGATAAACGAATGAGCACACTATTAAACAACGCCTGGTCATAACCGAGTTCATAAGCAACGGTTGAAGTTAAGGGTATGGAGGGATCTCCTATGCGATCAACCTGATGATGAATATTCCTTTGGATACGGAACAGACGTTCCGAAGTCGGCATTTCGCGATAGTGACCATAGTTAAAAAACAATTTTGCATGCTCACCGATCGGGTGGGAAATTGAAACCCTCGGGCTAAGCGTAAACTTAGGGGCTACATGCTTAACTTTATACTTACCTTCCATCTCCGGTCTGTAATCATCCGAGAAAAAGCCGCGATCATAAGGGCTTACATCGTACCATTTGCCATTCAAGCTGTAATAGTCGGCAATAAGACCAATATTAGCAACCAATCCCTGGAATTCCAATTTATCTTGTATATAAGCGCTTCCGCGAATCGGTTTTTGTTGAATTGTGGTCCAAGTATTCCCCTCGGGCAGAAAATAATTTTTCATCCCGAAATTCATGTTATAATCATCCAAAGCCATTTTGATACCGGCTTTAATCTGATTGTGCCGATTAACCTGGCTGGTAATATCAAAACTTCCTTGATAGGTTTGAATTGTACTAGTATCGCGTCCTACACTAACCGCTCCGCCCATACCAAGGCTACCGTCAACCGAAAAAACCGCCTTCGGTTCGTAACCCTCGGGAGCCTCATCCACATAATAGTCATCAAAAATACGGTATTTTTTTGTATGATCGCGATAACGATCCGGGCCTGTTTTATAATGCCGTGTCGTGCTTATTAATTTTGCTTCCCAAAACGTACTGGGACTGACAGCATCGGTCAATTTAGCCGAAAACACCTGTGCATCACGCAGGGCCTTGGAAAAATAAATACTCGTATAAATTCGCCATGGCGCCGTAAACCCAACCCGATCAACCGCATTGGCAACCGTATAAGGAGATGTAAAAATCCCGGTTCCGCCCGAACGTGAAAGAGCGGTACCCTCGGTGTGGCTAATAAAACTCATTAAGGTTAATTTCATCGAAGGTTTTAAATTGGCTGTCAATCGGCCCAGAAAACTTTGCGTTACCAATCCCGGAGTGGTCAATTTAAATAAATATTCATCCTGGTTTTGTTTGAATGAAACAAAAAATCTTAAATTACCCAATTTCTTTGAAAGAAAGGGGAAGGGCCCGCCGAAACCGGCATCAATATCATAATCGGGTTTATCAATATCTCCGCGTTTGCGATGCTGCCATAAAAACAGGCGCTGCGCCGCTTCCGGAGTTAAATCATTGGAGGTATTTTTGTCTTGCAATGTTCTCTGGCTGACTGCAATCCAACCGTCAAAGTCGGGATATTGACGACGGGTGTATTCATCCCAGGCACCGTTTTTGGTTCCCGTCCAGGCAACGGCATCATCGGTGTAGGGACGCAGCCAAAATGAATTCGGATCATAAGGTGAAATTCCAAAATGCTTTGGCGTCGGTGCATGATATTTAATGATAACCGTACCGGAATATTTATCAATGGATCCTTCCTTGGTGACCACATTGATCACACCGGATCGAACGTTATCATATTCGGCTCCCAAACCGCCGGATTGCACCGAAACTTCTTCCAGAGCACTCAAAGGAATCGTGGTAATCGGTTCATTATTACGATTATCACGCATAGGGATACCATCGACCACAAATAATGCCTGGTTCGCTGAACTACCGCGAATCTGAAAATTGGAGGTCACACCGGCCTGCAACCCCACCACTTGTCCGATGCTGGTTACCGGCAATGATTTTACTTCTTTGGAAGTAATAACTTTTTGGCTGGCTGCAATATCTTTTTGAATGACGGGTTTCTGGGCAATAACCACCACTTCTTTCGTTGTTAAAGTGCTGCTTTCCATTTTCGCATTAATAATCGTCGTCAAGTCGACCTGAACTTCAACATTGGTAATTTTCAGAGGCTTATACCCGATATACTGGAACTCCAGGGTGTATTTTCCGGGCTTAATATTTAGGATATAATAATAACCGTCCACATCCGTAGCAGCGCCCAAATAGGTTCCTTTTACAATAACGTTAACACCGGCCAAAGGCTCGCCGGTTTTGGCATCCGTTACTCTCCCGGAAATTTTACCGGTTGTTCCGGCATAAGTGGTTGCCGTTGCAACTAACATTACTAAAATTAAAAAATATACACGTATTTTATCCATGCAAGCCTTCTCCTGTAGTAATTGAAAAAGGTAAGGAATGTATTAAGTTTGTGAATTTCATGAACTAACCTAAAAAACCTTGGTTATTTCTGTGTCTTCCGTATAGATATTAATGAATAAAATCCAAATTTTCAAGATAATTTTTAAATTTTATCGATTAAATTCCCCGGAAAATTTTGGATTTTTCTAACAACTCCTTGTGGGAACCGCTTTTAGTCGATTAAAAATGCAGTCAAAAAAATGCACAATAAAGAAATACACAAAAGGCTATCAAAAGATAGCCTTTTGTGTTTCGCATTGATTGTCAGAATAAAAGACTTAATGAAAACCGTTGCACATTATTTAATTTCCCATAGTCCACATAAGCGTAGTCAATCATCAGTCCAAAGCCCTGATTAATCTTGTATCTTAAACCGCCGCCTAACGATAACCCGCCTTCCAATTCCTGTACACCTATCCCGCGATATCCGGCACGCAAAAATACCGTTTCTCTGAAGGCATATTCCATTCCGAAATTCAAATATTCGTTAAAATCGTTGGGCGTTACGCCGTCAACACTCATCGTAATGCGCTGAAAATCCGTTTTGATAGGATCATAAGCAAGGCCGACTCGGAAAATAATGGGAATATCATATTTTTCGGTATTTAATTTGGCGATTACATTAGGATTATTTCCCTTCAGGTTCGGATCGATATCTTTGAAGGTCAATAAATCTTTTCCGTCCATCTGCATTTTCCCGCCATAATTGGAAATGGCCATTCCCAGACGCAAATTTCTGAATGTCGTTCTGTAAACAATGCCCACATCTATGGCCATGGTAGAAGCGGATTCATGCCAAATTTGTTCGCGAATGTATTTTGCCGTTAAACCGAATGAAAATCTTTCCGTCATATTTCTGGCGTAACTGATTCCCAAAGCAATGCTCGAAGCGGAAAACAGTTCGCCGGTACCTTCCGGTTTATATTCGGTTCGAACTTTCATTTCGCCCATGGTTAAACCGGAATAAAACAGGCCAAACGTGCCTATGGATTGCATCGGTACCACCAAACCGGCAAAATCATATTTTATACCCGCTATCCAATTTGTTCTTACTAACATTAATTGGTTACCTTTAATGCGAGCCATACCCGCCGGATTCCAAAAAATGGCGGAAGCATCGGTAACATCGGCTACCTGACTCTCTCCCATGGCAGCCGCTCTGGCCCCAATCCCGATTTTAAGAAATTGGGCGGCCGTTGTCCCTTTTTTGGTAATTTCACCTGCGCGGATAAGCCCAAAGGAAACAAACAGTACAATGAAAATTAATTTATATTGAACTTTCATAGCGTACCCCATCTCTATTTAATGATTGCAAACTTACCAATTTTTTGGCCGTATTCCCCGGCATCGACATGATAAATATAAACGCCGTAGGAGATTTCCAATCCCTCGCTTGATAGCAAGTCCCAAGGTTCGGTACCGTTCAAAAGAGTA
>JALWEA010000559.1 GCA_027039465.1 Calditrichia bacterium
CCGATAAATATCCCGAGGCGGTTCAGGATTTAATTTTGAAGCTGCACCGTGAGCAACGGCGCGGCATGTTGGTTTTATTTACGAATTACAGCATGCTCAACATGATGTACGCGGCGCTTAAACCTCATTTTGACGCCGAAAATATTTTATTACTGGCCCAAGGCAAAAGCGGCAGTAGAACAAACATTCTTCATCAATTCAAGGAAAACCGCGATTCCATTTTGTTCGGTACGGACAGCTTTTGGGAGGGGATTGATGTGCCGGGAGATGCGCTGGAATTGTTGTTTATTCCCAAACTCCCGTTTGATGTTCCGAGCGAGCCGGTTATCGCCGCACGCATGGATGAGATTAAGAAACACGGCCGCAATCCGTTCATGGATTATTCCCTGCCCGAAGCGGTCATTAAATTCCGCCAGGGATTCGGCCGCCTGATTCGCCATAAAAATGACTTCGGTGCGGTTATTATCGGAGATAATCGGGTCAGCCGCATGCGTTACGGCCGCCATTTTTTGGACAGTATTTTCGGTACAAAGAAGATCGCTTTTAAAGAAGAAGAATTATTCGAGACGCTTAATCAATGGTTTGAGCAGAAAACGGCAAAGGAAAAGGCAAATGTCTGATAAATTGATTTTGGGCGAACATGATCTTTCGTTGGACGATTTGGAATTTTTTCTCAATGAAAATCCCAAGGTTTTACTGGATGAAAGTTTGGTAGAACGCATAGAACGGAGCCATCAGGTTATTCGCAATATTGTTAAAGAAAATCGGGTGGTTTATGGTGTTACAACCGGGTTTGGCAAATTTGCCGATATGAGAATCAAGCCGGAGCAAACCAAAGAATTGCAAAGGCGTTTGGTGCTCAGTCATGCCGCAGGTGTGGGCGATCCCATGCCGGAAGCGATTGTTCGATTGATGATGCTGCTTAAGGTGAAAAATCTTTCGCAGGGCTTTAGCGGCGCAAGATTAGCCGTTGTTCAACAATTGTTGGACATGCTGAATAAAGGGATTGTGCCGGTTGTACCGCAGAAAGGTTCGGTGGGCGCCAGCGGCGATTTGGCGCCTTTGGCACATATCGCATTGGTGATGATTGGCGAAGGCGAAGCGTTTTACCAAGGAGAACGTCTGTCCGGAAAGCTCGCTTTGCAAAAAACAGGATTGAAGCCTCTGCAACTGGAAGCCAAAGAGGGATTGGCTGTTTTGAACGGAACACAGGCCATTCAAGCCTACGGAACCTTCACCTTGATTCGCGCGCGAAATTTAATCAAGTCTGCGGATATTATCGGCGCCATGTCGTTGGAAGGATTGTTGGGTACACTTACGGCGTTTGACGAGCGTATTCAAAAAGTCAGACGACATCCGGGACAAATAAAAGTTGCCAAAAATTTCCGTTTGATTTTACACGATAGTCCCATTGTGGAATCGCACAAGCATTCTTCCCATCGGGTGCAGGATGCTTACAGTTTGCGCTGTATTCCGCAGGTTCACGGCGCCATTCGCGACGGCCTTGATTACGTGATCTCCGTTTTTGAACGTGAGATAAACGGCGTTACCGATAATCCTTTGGTGTTTCCTGACAACGGAGATGTGCTCTCCGGAGGAAATTTCCACGGAGAGCCGTTGGCTTTGGCCGCTGATCACCTGGGGTTGCTATTGGCCGAATTGGCAGACATTTCGGAACGGCGCATTGAGCATGCAATGGATCCTGCGATCAGCGAAATGGCCGGATTTTTAACCGAAGAAGGCGGCTTGAATTCCGGATTTATGATTGCACAGGTTACGGCGGCAGCTTTGGTTTCGGAGAATAAAGTATTAGTGCATCCGGCTAGTGTGGATTCCATTCCGACTTCGGCCAACAAAGAGGATCATGTCAGCATGGGTACGCATGCCGCCCGAAAAGCGTTTGAGATTTTGCAGAATACCGAACATGTTTTGGGCATTGAGTTAATGTGCGCCGCTCAGGGATTGGATTTGCGAAGACCCTTAAAACCGGCTCCGGCAACAGGCGCGGCTCTGAAAGAATTCAGGAAAAAGGTTGCTTACCTGGCGGAAGATCGGGTGATGTACCCGGATATGGAAAGGGCAACCGAAATGGTGCGAAGCGGTGAGCTTGTTAATATTGTGCAGAGTGTAGCGGGGAAATTGGAATAGGGTTTCGAAAAATTTCTTTCACAAGAAGGTGGTATCTTTCATTCCGTTAAATTCTTGGAACATTAAATCAATTTCTTTTCCGTCAAGCGTTTTTCGAATTCCGAAAAATCAACGGATTTCTCCAATTCAAATAGAATTTTCTTCAATTTTTTGGATGAATTTATTTCGGCCAGCTTGCTA
>JALWEA010000560.1 GCA_027039465.1 Calditrichia bacterium
TCCGGCATCTTGTCCAAAATCATCTGGTAAATGGCTGCCTGATTGTACGATTCGAATGCTTTGGCCTTGGCCTGCAAGCTTTGAGCTTCGGCTTCACCCAGCAAGCGAAGCTTTTCCGCTTCGGCTTTGTCTTCGGCGGCTTTGGCCTTTAACTTGGCCTCCGCTTCGGCCTTGATGCGGAAACTTTCGGCTTCGGCTTCGGTTTGAATTTGCTGCTTGCGTGCTTCGGCCGGTTTGATGATATTGGCTTCCAGTTCCTTTTGCTTTTTCTTGATATTCAAGTCTTCCAACTGAATAGTCTCAGTCAATTCAAGCCGTTTGACTTTGTACTCTTCCGCTTTGAGTTCCTGCTGAATGCGATAGCGCTCCAATTCATAAGCCATATCGGCATGCGCCTTTTTCTTATTAACTTCTACCTGCGATTCGGATTTCAAAGCTTCGTTTTGCCAATTTTTCTTGGCGATTTCAGCCTCGGCTTGCAAGCGCGCTATCTCGCCTTCTTTACGCGCCTCTGCCGATCGAATGGTGATATCGCGATTCTTTTCGGCCTGATCGACTTCGGCTTTGTATTTGGCCTCGGTAATATGCGGACGACTCAACGCTTCCAGATATCCCTGCGTATCTACCACATCGTTTAAACTAAAAGACATCAAGGATAGACCCAATTGATTGAAATCAGCCTGGGTATCGCCGGAAACGCGCGCCACGAATTCATTACGCTTGGTTAATAAATCTTCAACCGTAAACTGTCCGATCAGCTCACGCACCTTACCTTCCAAAATGGTATGCGAAACTTCACGGATACCTTCCGTTCCTTTGCTTAAAAAATTGGTAATAGCCAGGTACAATGAATAATCCTCATGCGTATCGATACGCACCTGTGCCGCATACTCGGCATTGACCGGGATGCTGTTATTCGACATGACTTCGGAGACCTTACCGCGAATGGGAATCACTTCAATAGGCATGCGTTCAACCCGTTCCAAAAAAGGATTGACAAACGTTCCGCCACCGATTCTAAAACGAAAACCGATTTCCTGAACCGTTCCGTCCGGCAGCGTTACTTTGCCCTTTTTACCACCGGATATGATCAGAATTTCATTGGGGCCCACTTTGCGGTACTGGCGGAATAAGTACCAAGCGGCAAGTGCAATAATAACGACGACTGCCGCCACAATAATGATCACAGTTAGGGGTGCCATTCAAACCTCCTGTCCGTAAAATGCTCAAAAAAATAAATACACGGATAAATTTAAAGAAAAAAATAGTTACTACCAATTTGTTTTTCATCTTTTTGGGGATTGGAAATTTGTTGAATCGTTAAATTCTCAAATGGGAGATCGGAAAGCCTTAATCATGATCTGTTATTCGTCTAAGCACCAATTCCAAATTCCGAGTTCCAAGTGCTCATCTCTTCCCTATTTTTTCTTTAACGACAGAATGACCATGTTCCCCTCGGCAATGACTTTCTGCCTTTCAATGCGTACCGGTAATTTTTCAAGCAAAGGCGATAGTCCGCCGTTTTGCAGAAAATGACGATAATTTCGAAAATGCTCTCTTCCGGCGGAAATTTCGTAAAATAAAATGATCACTTTGTAAAGAAAACCCCATGGCCAACGCAAAGGGCCCGGATGATAATCAGTTAATAAAATGCGCCCTTCCCTTTTGCTTACCCGTATCATTTCGTTTAATACCTGCAAGCGTATTTGCGGCGGCATTTCGTGCAAGGTTAGCATGGCTAATACCGTATCGAACGTATGGTCTGCAAATGGCATCCGCGAAGCATCGCCATGTACCAAACCTGCATTGGCTCCCAATTTTCTTTTGGCCTGCTTCAACATACCTTGCGACAAATCGATCCCGCTTACCAGGCTACCGCTTTTATGGTAAAAGGCCAAATTCGTTCCGGTACCGCAGCCGACTTCTAACACCCGTTCATTTTTTTGCGGCGGAAAACGTTTCAGCACATAAGTCCGGACACCACCGTTGGCCGGTTCCACAAACCGATCGTAATATTTGGCAAGATGCCGATAGGGGTCTTTCATCTTTTTCTTTCTATAAAAGTAATATTGATTTTAAAATTAACATTTATATTGGATAAAAGTCCATTTTATTTAAAGAACAAATTAAACCAAATAACGATAACCTTTGACAAAAGAGCCAAAAGAAAATATATTAATAATCATAAACAAGAAAAAACTGAATATAAAAAGCTTGGAACTAAAATATGCCAACAATCCTTATAGTATTTGGATGGCGTCTTTATTTTTATTCAAACGAAAGGAATGAACCTCCACATATTCATTGCCAAAAAGGTGA
>JALWEA010000561.1 GCA_027039465.1 Calditrichia bacterium
TCCGGCGGTTGCGCAAGCGCGTAAACAAGGGTGGAATGTCTTCGGCCCGATTCCGGCGGATTCGGTATTCCATTTGAACCTGACCGGAGAATTTGATGCCGTGCTTTCTTTGTACCATGATCAGGGGCACATTGCGGCCAAAACGTACGATTTTTACGGTACCGTCAGTTTAACGATGGGATTGCCTTTTTTGCGTACCTCGGTGGATCACGGTACCGCTTTTGAAATTGCCGGTCGGAATAAGGCCAATGAACGCAGCATGGTGGAGGCCATTAAAATTGCGGCCCGATACGCCTGGTAAATTAATAGGCCAGGCTAAAAATCACTCCCAATGCGCCGCCGATCAGCACTCCGGTGGCAAAGCCCTGCAAGCCGTTCCAGCTAAAAAACCAAGGGCGCGATTTCTTTTGTAATTCTTTGCGATACAATTCCGCCACTTCGTTAAGTTTGCGGTCGTAATCCTTAACCATGAGTTGCAGCGTATCGGCATTGGCCTTTAAGCGCGAATTGATGGCGGCCTGCAAACGAATTTGATTTTGCAGATTGTTAATCAGGCTATCGGAAAGCGCTTTGCGACGTTCGCTTAATTGAGTGGTTGCCTTCAGTGCATTTTCCAACTGCTCGATTTTGTCCAAACTGGCATTTAAATCTTTCTCGCAACCTTTTAAAGCCTGTTTAAGCTGCGCTGTTGTTTGCGCCACGCTTTGGCTAATTCCCACCAAAAGAAAGATAATCAGCAGGGATTTGAAACGCATGGTTACTCCTTAATCAAATGATAACCGTCGATTTCAATGGGGGCAGTGGCATCGGGCGGCGTTTCCGTGGTTTCGGGCAATGCACCGATGAGTTTTTGCCGTGCTTTGCTACGCGCCCGTGCGCCTGCCACAAAGGAAGAAGCGTCTTCCAAAAGTTTTTTATTCAACGTTTCCCGATCCTGCAATTCGGCATCAATCAATTTAAGTTCGGTTTGGTAACGATCGGCATGTTTGGCTAGTTTTTCCCGTTTCTTTTGCAGAACCCGAATCACTTCCTGATTGGCGCTGACTGCTTCCTGCCTGCGCTTCTGAGTTTCTTTGAAGCGGGCGAATTCTTCGTTGAACTCCGCTAATTTGTCTTCTACGGCAAAGGCTTTTTTTAACTTGCGGTGGATAAAATAGCCGCCTATGATTCCCACGCCCGCAATCAAACCAATGCCCAATTTAGGATGGCGGGGCAAAACTAATTTCCAAATTAAAATGAGCGCCACAATAACCGGAATGAGGATGATCAGTACATCCAGCCAGGCTTGTATTCCGCTAAAATCAAACATCAGATATCCTCCTCATCTTCAACCACTTGCAGATTGTTCGTCGCGGGAGCCGGCGCGGATTGGTCGCTTTCCCCGATTTCGTATTCCAACCGTTTCTTTTGCAAATAGTGGTCATCGGTTTTATAACGGCGTACGGTGTAGCTACCGGCCAAACCGAAAACCACGCCCGCCAATGAAATCAATCCGGTTTTCATACTGTTCATGATTTGCATTACAGCGGCAATTTTAGGGTCGCCCGCATGGAAATAAGCTAAAACGGCGAATGCCAGCCAGCTTAGCGCGATAAAAATCAATAAAATCATGGAATAGGTTAGGATGGTGAACAAAAAATCGGGGTAACCCTTTGAATTTTTAAGCAACCACGAACTGGGTTTGCCTCTGAACTTATCCATGGTCATTCCTTTCGTTTAACCTTTGATGCCGTTTAGGCGACCGGTTGCGCAAATGCTTCCAGACCGGCGGTTATGGCCTCGACTAATTGTTGTTGATAATCCGGCTTTTGTAAATTTTCAAAATCATCGGGATTGGTTAAAAAGCCCAATTCCACCAAAACGGCCGGCGGTAGAGTTTGATGAATCCAGGCCAGACTGCGGCCTAATTCCACAGTGGAAAGCAGCCCGTGATGCGCCAACGGAATATTTTTTTGCGCAACGGCATCGGCAATCCGTTGAGCCAGCTCCGTACCGGAAGCGGATTCCGCGCTGTAAATGGCGTACAGACCTTTGTGTTTGGGCAACGGAATGTAGCTTTGCTTAATTTCATCCCATTGGGCCGCCACATTACAATGGATGGAAATAATCGCATCAAAAGCGGGGCGTTTGAGTTCGTAATGCCGATTAATGAGACGGCAGCGGGTTTTGAGAGGCGGCACATCCGTGTCATCGTGACGGGTCGTCCAGACTTCATGACCGCGTTCTTTCAAATAAGCGTTTAAACGCCGAACGACCTGCCAATTAAGGTCTTTTTCCATGACGCCCTGCCACACGGCGCCGGTGTCCGGTTTG
>JALWEA010000562.1 GCA_027039465.1 Calditrichia bacterium
GAAAATTTTATTCTTAAGTTAACACGCTTTAAAACAAATGAGTAAGCCATTGCAAAATTTTGTAATATTAACCGTTTTAATTATTATCGGTGTTCTCGTTAACCCCGAATCCTGGGGATTTTGGGGTAAATTTGTTTTCAAAGTTCTTGATTTGGGCGGCATTGCCCTGATTCTTTATTTTATTTGGAACGATTATCAAAAAATCGAGACTTTGGAAGATGATGAGAGCACGACGGACGAATCCGAGCCCGACTTACCCGATACAATGATCTTTGAAAATAAAGCCTTGTTGTTGAACCAATCCCTGCATCGCAATCCGGAGGTATTGGACTTTTTACGCAAACAGTTTTCCATTATCTGGAATTTGGTGTTGCCCCATAACGGCTATCTGTTTTTAATGTTACCCGGGCGCGAATTAATTCTGGTACACAAAAAACTGCGTAACGATTTGGACGGAACAAAGCGCAAGGGCAAAATTATCCCTGCAATTGATTTAATCGATAATGCCAAAGGATTTTTGGTTGAAAATCATATCGAAAACGGCGACACCTTATTGCCTTTTTACGATGGTACCGAATTTACGGCTAAATCGTTCTTGGGATTGCGGACAGATGTGGATGATAACGTTCGCCTTTATTGGTTGTTTGACGCGGAAGTTTTTGACTTTTTTAACGATGAGGATCGACCCGTTTTACACAAAATCAACGAAACGGTTTTGGCTTTTATTACCAAAGTGTTAACGGTTGAGCAATTAAAAATCGAAAAAGTTCGAACCGCAAAATCGCTTTCCCTGTCCGAACAGCTTTTAAAGGTTCGATCCGTTCCTTTGGCGGTCAATACGTTTATTGATTTTTTGATTAACGAATTTAAGGCGGCCAAACTGACCATTGCTTTTCGCAAAGATTTTAATATCGAGGCCAAACAAGGCGTTATTCATTACACGGTAGGCTTGGAAGACCCCTTCAAAGAAGGCGTGGAATTTCCGCTGGAAGAGGGTCTGAACGGATGGGTCATTCTTAAAAATCGGCCCTATCTTTTGGATGACATTGACAAAGGCGAATATTTTATTCCTCGGTTTAATCGATCGGAAAAGAGCAATTATGGATTGCGCTCTTTTTTATCGGTGCCCATTCATTACGGCGATGCGGCCATTGGCATGGTAACCCTGGAAGACAAAGAAGCAAACGAATTTTCGATTGAAGATAAAGAACGATTAATCGACTACGCCGGTATTTTTTCCGGCGCGTTAGACCGGTTAATTCAGGAAAAACAAATTGGAGGTCAAATAAATGGCTAAGAAACAAGATTTTGCAAGCAAAACGCTTAAAGGTAAAATGGCTAAAACCTGTCCGGTTTGCGGCGAAGCTTATCAGTACGTAAAAACTGTCAGCATGGTTCCTGGCGAAAAAGAAGGCTCCTATCATTTTGCCGAGCGTATTGTTGCCGTTTGCAAATGCAACGAAAAAGAAGTTTACGGATAATCAATACTCTGTTATTGAATTTTTTTTAGAAAAGCCCCTCTACGGAAGGGGCTTTTTTATTTGTTGGGTCTTCTTTCGAATCAGAGATTTGGCGACGGGCCCAAAAATTTAGAGTCGGCTTTTTAGAATAAGCTCTGAGATAATTCGTTAAAAATATTTAAACTCCACCGATATTTTCTTGCCTTCAATTTCCAGCAAAGCCACGGATCGGCCCTGAGAATAGCGCGGCTGTGTTGCACTGCCGGGATTCACAAACAGAATGTCGTTAAAGCGGACCTGTTCGGGTTTGTGCGTATGACCGAAAACGACCACATCCGCTTCCCGATTCATTTTAAATAATTGGAAAGCAAACGTCTTGGGCGAAGGAATAATGTGCGTCAAACAAAACTTAATGTCTTCCCGTTCAAAAAATTCGATGTTTTTTAATTTACCCTGCAAAGGATAATGATCCACATTTCCGTACACGGCTTTTACTTCGGCAATGGAAGCCAGTTCGATCAAGACTTCTTCCTTGCCCACATCACCGGCATGAAGTATGAGATCTACGCCCTTAAAAATACCAAATACTTCCGCCGGTAAATAACCGTGCGTATCCGAAATCAACCCAATGCGCATCTTACGGTTTTTCCAATACACCGTTTAATTTGCGATCCGCCCGCTTTAACAGAAAAGCAAAAACCAAACCGAACAGTCCCAGACTGGCGAACATGACCATACTTGCCGTGTAGTTGTGGGTTAAATCCCTTAACTTACCATTCAAGAACGGGAACAAGGCCAAACCGATATTCTGAATAAATGTAATCACCCCGAAGGCCGTTCCGGTGTATTTTTCTTCCACAATCAACGGCACGGAAGGCCACATGGCCGCCGGAACCAAAACGAAAGCCGCACCCAAAAGCAGCATGGGATAGCGGGGCGGAATCATGGTAAAGCCCATCAGCAAGTAGCTGGGAATTAAGAGCAGCGAGCCTAAAATCATTAAGCTGGCACGCTTTCCGATTTTATCCACCAGTGTGCCGGCAAACGGCGCCAAAAACATCGAAGCGGCAATGATGATGGTCGTTGTACCGCCTGCCGTGGAGAACATGTGTGTAATATTGTAAAAGACCTGGCTAAAAAATCCGCCTGCATTACCGACGGTTAAAGGAATGTGCCACTTATCATGGAAAAAATCGGTGGAAAGTGCCGTAAACGGGAAGATGGCGGAATAGAAGGTTACACAAAGCAAAGCCACGTACCAAAACGCCGGGCTGAATTTTTTAATATCGGAAAAAACGATTTTTTCTTCCGCTTCTTCGTCCTTTAAATGCAGAACTTTCTCTCCGCGTTTATCCATGATAACATAAACCAAAACCGCACCAAACGAAACCAAACAGAAAACCACAGCAGCCCAAAGGGCGGCCTGGTAACTTCCGAAATATTTCGAAATCAAAGCTTCGGTATTGAAGGAGAACAGAGTGCCTAATCGACTGATGGTCAGGGCAATGCCGAAAGAAAGCGCTAGTTCTTTACCTTTAAACCAACGGGCTAAAATGGCGCTTTGGGCCACCACCAGCGCTTCGGAGCCCGCTCCGAAAATAAAACGCCCGAGATACAAAATAACAATGTTCGGGGCAATGGCTACAATGGCCGCACCAACGGCCACCAAACCGGCAAAAATCATGGATGAACGCCGGGTGCCTATTTTGTCGATTAAGAATCCGCCCAACAGAACGGAAATGATGGCAGCTATCGAATAGACCGTGTACATTCCGCCAATTACGCTGCGATCGATTTTAAGCGCTTCGATCAATTGCGGGGCAATGGCGCCCACGGAATCGTAAGCAAAATAACTACCGAAAGTAAGCAACGAAACGAAAAATAAAATAGTAAAGCGATACACGGGCTTGCTTGGATGAAACCAATTTTCACGGTCGGACGCTAATACAGCGGTCATAGTCTTTTCCTTCCATAGTTCTTCGTAAAAACACAAGTTAGCAAGTGCATTATTTTGAAGCAAATTTGAGTTAAGAAACTTTAAAGGAGTGGATTTCCTTAGAATGTTTTACGTAGGGGCTTTACTCATATTTTTTCATGTTACCAGCAAATAAGCGAATTATTTCGAAACTTTTTTCGTAAAATTAAAGCGCCAGCCGACGGTTAATCCAATGCGAAAGCCGTCCCAATCGGCCTTGAGCTGTTGGCCGTTTAAATACAAATATTCTTTCCGTCCATCAATCTTGGCGGTTAAATATTTAGCTGTAGTAAGGCACATGTTAAATTGCAGACCGATTTCGAAATTATGAAAAAGATAAATTACCCGGATTCCGGGTTCAAAGGAAGCGCCATTAGAAGTATATTTCAATCGGGTTGTATTTCCCTTATCCCAAAGTTTGAATAAATGCGTGAAATTATAATTTGTTTTCAAAAGATCCGCTTGCAAAGTAATCCATAGTTCAAAATGATTTTTAAGAGCGGCGCGATAACCAAAATCCAACCCCGAAGCAAAAAGTTCGACTATTTGATCCAACCTCAACTCGCCCGAATAATCAATGTAATGAGCGCGGCTGCCGGTTGATGTATAAAGTAGATGGATGCCAAGATAAACATTGTCACGCAAATACCAACAAAAGCGAGAATCAACATAATAATAGCCCGGGAAATTATCGAAGGTGTGAACTTCGATGCCAAGGTTGTGAAAGGTTTCGATGTAATCATTGGTTATATTTTTTAAATCTTTTAGTGATGAATTATTAAGTCCCCCGCTGAATGAAAGCCCAAATGTTTGCGCAAAAGTCGGACTTGCTATAATAAATGCAAATAATCCGATAAACAATTTTTGTTTTACAAGTCGGGCGTGTTCCATTATTGTATTTCCATTTATTCAAGATTTAATTTTAAAGCTAAACCCGATGGGTAAAAGATCGTATTGTTTACCAAACGATATCTGGCGCCGCCAGCAAGCCGGGTACGGAGCCTTTCTTCTCCTGTAGTTAAATTGTAAACCACATAATAATATTTTTTCCAAATATCCATATAACCACCTAAATATCCCGTTTTTGGATCAATGGTTGGATAACGAATGGAATGCCCGATAGGGATTTTTTTAATCACATTCCCTGTCGCGCAGCTATATATTGTTATGTCCGGCATATTGGTTGTGATATACGTTTCCCCGTCGGAGCCAAAGCAAAAATAGTCCGGAGAATTAATATTGTTCTTTGCAATGAATTGATCCCCGGAAACATCGTAAATGGTGTACGTTTGATCTGCTTGCATTAGGAGATATTTACCCAAATAGGAACGCGCCTTAATATATGGGCCATAACTATTGGCCGATAATTTATTCACAATCCATGTACCGTTTTGATAATCATATTTGATAAATTTTTTAGGGGAACCATGTACCATAAAAAGAAGGGAGTGCGGCGCAACATGAACAATGCTTTCCATGGTTGGATATTCATTGTCATTTAAAAATAACGAATCCATATAGAACGTTTTTTGAATGGAAAGATCCGTTGGATTTAGCTGAAAAAATTTTCTTTTGTCGAAACGTGATAAAGGCGTAGTCACAAAAATTTCCGTACCGTCATCGTTCATAGCAACCGTACATTCTTTTTGGGAGAATGTTGCATCTGCTTGTAAGGTTATAGGATTTATTCGGTATAAACGCCCGTCAACCATGATGCCGTAAAAGTCAGCAGGATTAAAATACAGAGCATCGCTTGCAGGGCTATAATGAATACGAACGAACCGCTTGGTTCGCTCGCCAATATAAGTGGATTTGATGTTGCTTCTTAATGTATAGTCTTGGTTCCGACTGACTGCAAGTACACGAAAGTAATAAAAACCTCCGAAGTAAATCGGGTTTCCCGTATAAGTGGTTTGCGAAGCAGATATTATTTCTGCGTATTTATTAAAGTCAAAAACTTCATTTAGACAGTATTCGATTTGATATGATACAAGATTTTGATAAAACGGACATTCATTCCATTTAAATTTGGGTTTATTATTTGTAATTTCGATGCTTTGCAGTTTAAGTTGATACGGATGAGCATATTCAAAATAGGGGCCATAAGCCCAGCTATCTCCGGCATGCAGATAAACCTGAAAATTTAACTTCTTATTGCCTCCCAAATAATCTGGAAAATCGCAAAAAGTTTTTTCCCTATCAGTTATTTCTTGGATTTTCTTACCGTTGGCATAGATGATGTAATTCTGAAAGTTGAGATATGGATATTTTTCCCACCGAATGCGTAATGTACCTTCTTCCGGCTGAACGGAAGTTATTTTTAACGGAATGGGATCATAGTTTAAGATTAATAGCGGGATTTTTTTAATTGCCATAAAAAATTCGCTATTCAGGGCTGAGGCCAAACTTCCTGATTCGGTTTTAAGTAAAATTTCGAAGGTTAAAAAATATAGTCCGTTTTCATAGTTTTTAGAATCAAAATAGAATGAACCTTCGTTCATAGCTTGATTTAGATATAGTTCTTTACCGTTTAATGAGACGCGCACAGCTGCAATTGGTCTGTTGGATTTAAAATGATAATGAATATTCTTTCTGCCCCAAATTTTCAGTGTATCGGTTTCCAGCGTAGAGTCTGTTACCCAAATATTAGAAGGATCCGGTGGGTTGGCGATCGCCTTCTCGCTAACACCCGTAGGGGTATATTTAAGCTTTTTGCAACCTTGATGAAGGAAAACACTTAGAAAAAAAATAATGAAAAAAGTCCGTACAATGGAATTAGGGTAAATTTTCATACAAAATGATTAATTTATTATAGGCAATTATAATTTAAAAGAAACCGGTTAAATCGCAAATAAATATTAATCGTAAAAATTGCGAATCCAGCGATGTTCATCCAGCTTTTTAATTAAGCCGGGAGACAACGGGCCTTTTTCCACTGCCTGAATATTTGAAAGAAGATGTTCCACTCTGCGCACGCCAGGGATGACCGTGGTAACCGCTTCAAATGAAATCGTAAAGCGCAACGCCGCTTCTGCCAATGAATCGGTTTCATCCTTAACTACTTCGCGGATTTTTTGCACCCGTTCCCAAACCTGCTGTTTGCGGTCGCCGCGAAAGTAACGGTTGCGGAAATCTTTTTTGGGAAAGGTCGTTTCCGGTGTTACGCTGCCGGTTAATGCGCCTTCGTCGTACGGTACGCGGGCAATAACACTGATTTGATTTTCCAGACAAAACGGAAAAAGCTCATCAGCGGGCGACTGGTCGAAAATATTAAAAATGACCTGAAAGGAATCAATCAGCCCGGTTTTACCCGCTTCTATACCGTTGGCCGGTTGGTGATCGTTCATGGATATGCCGAAAAAGCGTACCTTGCCGTCTTTCTTTAAACGGTAAATGGCTTCTTTCCATTCGTCTTGATCCGCCCATTTGTCGTTCCAAACGTGGAACTGTTGCAGGTCGATGTAATCGCGCTTTAAATTACGCAGACTTTTTTCGGTGGTTTGAATAATGTAATCCATTGGGAATGATTCTTCCAAAGTGGAATCGTCCCTAGCCGGCCATTCGAATTTTTTGGAAGGGATTTTGGTGGTAATAAACAGTTGCTTTCCGCTTTCTTTCTCCACTTCGCCCAACAGGCGCTCGCTGTGGCCCATGCCGTAAACCAAAGCCGAGTCAAAGAAATTGATGCCCGCGTTAATGGCCT
>JALWEA010000563.1 GCA_027039465.1 Calditrichia bacterium
TTTTTTAAGTTAAAAATTCTTGACCTGCATAATTATAAATTTGAGTTAAAGGGCACTTGATGTACTCAAAAACCGGAAGAGCCATAAATATAAGGCCGAATTTTGGCATTGTAAAAATTTTTGCACTTTGATTTTAAGATGGTATTTGATTTATGAATTAAAGGTTTGTAAACTATATTAAAATAAAAAAATCCGTGGCTTAAATTTTAATCGCCGGAGCGGAGGACTAAACTTCTGCTCGGCTATGTGATGCAATAAGCCGATTCATAAAAACTAAGGGGAAACAGATGTCTTTAAATACATCAATTGTTGGGAAACGTTCGGCAACATTTGATGAAATCTTTCAACAGACGCAAATTATTATTAAAAAATTCGATCCTTTAAAGATTGTTTTATTCGGTTCTTATGCTTGGGGCGAAACATCTCCGGAAAGTGACGTCGATTTATTAGTTGTAATCGATTCCAAGAGGTCGGTTAGAGATTTATTATTTGAGATGACAATGGCTTTGGATCACATTTTTCCGATAGATTTGATTGTCAAAACCGAAGAAGAAATTCAAAGCAGATTATCAAACGGAGATTTCTTTATCAGAGATATTCTTGAAAAGGGAAAAGTTTTGTATGAACGAACTGACTAAGGAATGGATCATAAAAGCGGAAGGTGATTATCACACGGCAATAAGGGAATTTAGGGCACGTAAATATCCAAATTATGATGCAGCCGGTTTCCATGCGCAACAATGTATTGAGAAATATTTAAAAGCAATTTTGCAACAGCGCGGGATTCATTTTGAAAAAGTACATGATTTATTGGCTCTGTTAAACTTATGCCTTCCGCTTACACCGGAATTGGAGCTTTTTAGAAATTCATTTGCCATTCTTAATCCTTTTTCGGTTGCATTTCGCTATCCTGGTGAATCGGCCGACAAAGAAGATGCGCGTCAGGCAATTCGCGCATTAAAAAAACTACGTCCGATTTTAAGAAATATTTTGAATTTGGATTGACAAAATTTCTTCCTATTGAAATTCAAAACTCAAATGCCTTCCACTTACTTTCCTTTACAGCAAAAGCTTTAATGTGTAAATTCTGCCGACTAAAGCAGAAAGGGGAACCAACATGCACGTAGTTATTTTAGGCGCCGGGTTAATCGGTAGAGCTATGGCCATTGATTTGGCCGCTGATCGGGAGTTGAATATTACAGTGGCCGATCGTGATGTGAAGGTGCTGCAAACCTTAACAGAATATCCGGGCATTACGACGCAGGTTGTGGATGTGACGGAACTCGGCGTGTTGGAAAATCTAGTGAATCAATGTGATGTTTGCATTAATGCTTTGCCAGGTTTTATGGGTTTTGAAGTTTTACGCAAAATCATTGCCCTAAAACGCAATATCGTGGACATTACTTTCTCACCTGAAAATCCTTTAACATTGAACGATTTGGCCCGTGCCAACGGAGTGACGGCATTGGTTGATTGCGGCGTAGCACCGGGGATGAGTAATCTGTTGGTCGGATATGCCGCTTCATTGTTGGAAAAAGTGAAACGTGTGCGGATTTTGGTTGGCGGCCTGCCTAAAGAACGGCGCTTGCCCTGGGAGTACAAAGCGGTTTTTTCCCCTATTGATGTTATTGAAGAATACACGCGCCCGGCACGCCTAAAAGAAAACGGACGGATCGTGGTCAAAGAACCGTTAAGCGAACCGGAGTTTATCGATTTTCCCGGTGTGGGAACGTTGGAAGCATTTAATACCGATGGTTTGCGCACCCTTCTTGAAACCATCGATGCGCCGGACATGGTGGAAAAAACATTACGCTACCCGGGACATCGGGAAAAGATTTTGCTACTTAAACAGGCCGGCTTTTTGAACGACCAACCCATGCAGGTCAAAGATTGCGCTTTGAGCCCGTTGGATATGACGGCGCGAATTCTGATTAAACAATGGGAGCTTAAAGAAGGGGAACATGACCTGACGATAATGCGGGTAGATGTGGAAGGGGAAAAGCAAGGATACCGTTTTGAAATTTTTGATGCTTATGATCCTAAAACCAAAATTCATTCCATGGCGCGGACGACCGGTTTCACCGCTACCATTATGACGCGCGCTTTATTAAAAGGAATGATAAAAGAAACCGGAGTTCTTCCTCCGGAAAAATTAGGCCATGATTATGAATTGGTCTCTTTTTTTTTCGATGAGTTGAAAAAACGGGGTGTCCATTACAAACAGAAAAAAATGAAACGTTTTGAGGGGTAGGAAGAAAGTTAAGAGTTAAGTTGCGCCGTGCAAGCCCATAAGGTGGGGATTTATGGCG
>JALWEA010000564.1 GCA_027039465.1 Calditrichia bacterium
CCGTGCTCTTTGGCAATGGCTTTCATTTTATCGGCAATAAAATCAAGCGCCACGTCCCAGCTAACTTCTTTAAATACTTGTTTACCGTTTTTCTCCACACGCAACAAGGGTTTTTTCAAACGATCCGCATCCGTGTAGGCTCCGATGCCCCCGGTACCTCTGGGACAAAAGCGCCCCCGACTGTTGGGATCGTTTTCATTACCGACAATTTTCCAAGGCTTACCGTCTTTTTTGTAAACCCATCCGGCGCATTTCCAAAAGCAAATTTCACAATACGTCGGGGTGCGGCTTGTTCCTTTTTCCAACAGCACCTGCTTGTTTTTGTCAAAACTTGCGTAAAGTTTTGGCCCGACAAGCATGGCACCGGTTCCGGCCCCGGCAATCTTGATGAATTCGCGCCGTCTCATTTTGCTCTTCATCAATATCAGTCCTCCACTAAAAATGAACCATCATAGTTAGATTATAATCACGGGTTGCTTTTCTCACTTGGTTTGTTTTGAACCGGACGTTCGTGCCCGAAAATAATTTCTTTTAATTTGTCACAATGAAATTCAAGACGATAGACTTTGCAGGAACGACAATCTTCAAGGGCACATTTGTCCCCTTTTTTGCTCAAGCTCCAGCAAGGGCCCTCCGCCGAATAATAGGCGGGACAATTCAAGCAGTCGTTATCCAACCCGCCTTTAAATTCCCAGCATGGAATGAATGAAAATATGCGTTTTATTCCCTGAAGATTTAAACCGTTTTCTCTGATCATTTTACGAATGCAGTGCAGGCGGGTTAGGTCATGCATGCTATAAAGGCGACGGCCGGAAGCTGTTTTAAAAGGTAAAATTAAGCCTTCCTGCTCATAGAGCCGAATGGTTTGCACGGCAACATTTAGTTTTTGCGCAACCATGCCAATGGACATGATGGGTTCGTAGTAATCGATTTGATTATCCGGTACGGAATTAGCCATAAATATTTTTTAAAATGTTTTAATTCTACATTATTTAATGTAGATTCAAATACAATGCCAATTTATGGAATATTGTTTTTATTAAAGTTACACAATGGAGCGAATTCAATTATTTTCAATTTCAGGAAAATCGACAAATAATTTTATTATTATTGGGAATTTAGGAAGGGCAAAAAAAAGAGCCCCTAAATGAGGGGCTCTTTCGGAAATGTATCGGGTCTCGTTAGATCAGACAACACCCTGATCCATCATAGCATTGGCAACTTTCAGGAAACCGCCGATATTGGCACCGTTAACATAGTTGCCCGGCGTGCCGTAAGCTTCAGCCGTATCGACGCAGGTTTTGTGGATGCTCTGCATGATTTGACGCAAACGATTGTCAACTTCTTCTCTCGTCCATTGCAGACGAATGCTGTTTTGCGACATTTCCAATCCGGAAACAGCCACACCACCGGCGTTAGCAGCTTTACCAGGTGCATACAGAATTTTGTTATCCAAGAAAATCTTAACGGCATCCAGAGTGCTAGGCATATTGGCGCCTTCGGAAACCAGATAAACACCATTCTTCAACAGATTTTCGGCATCTTTACCATTGATTTCATTCTGCGTTGCACTCGGGAAAGCGCAGTCGGCTTTGTGATCCCACAGAGGATTGTAACCCAAAGTCGGATCCGCCGGTGTGTAAACGGCGCTCTTAAATTCTTCGGCATATTCTTTAATGCGACCGCGACGCAAGTTTTTCAATTCCATAACAAAATCCAATTTTTCGCGGGTAATGCCTTCTTCGTCATAAATGTAGCCGCTGGAATCGGACAATGTAACAACCTTAGCGCCCAAATCGAGTAATTTTTCAACGGTGTACTGAGCCACGTTACCGCTGCCGGAAACCAGGCAGGTTTTGCCTTCAAAAGTTTCACCACGGGTAGCCAGCATCTCGGCTGCGAAATAAACGGAACCGTAGCCGGTTGCTTCCGGACGAATTAAAGAGCCGCCCCAATTTAAGCCTTTACCGGTCAAAACCCCTGTAAATTCATTACGCAGGCGTTTGTATTGGCCGAACAAGTAACCGATTTCACGGCCGCCCACACCGATATCACCGGCAGGAACGTCGGTATTCGGGCCGATATGACGGAACAATTCGGTCATAAAGCTTTGGCAGAAACGCATAACTTCATTATCGCTCTTACCTTTGGGATCAAAATCGGAGCCGCCTTTACCGCCGCCCATGGGCAAAGTGGTCAAACTGTTTTTGAAGACCTGCTCGAAGGCCAAAAACTTTAAAATACCCAAGTTAACGGACGGATGGAAACGCAAACCGCCTTTGTAAGGGCCGATAGCGCTGTTCATTTCGATGCGGTAACCGCGGTTAATCTGGATTTCACCCTGATCATCCAACCAGGGTACACGAAACATAATTACGCGTTCCGGTTCGATGATGCGTTCTAAAATTTTTGCCGAACGATATTCGGGATGACGTTCATAGACCAAACTTAACGATTCGGCTACTTCCAGAACAGCTTGATGGAATTCGGGCTGATCCGGATTCTTGGCTTTTACCTGAGCCATTAATTCACTTACGAAATCACTCATGATTTCCTCCTAAATACATTTGAGATTGTAGTAACTGATTTTCTATTTTATTTGAATTTATGGCAAAATTAACCGGATGATAAATGCGGATGCCCAATAAAAATTTTGCGATCATTTCTATTCCTTTCCGGATTTCCATAAGGCAATTTACAAAATGGTTAACACAGGTAAAAGCAAAGATATTATGATTTTCGTGTAATAGAAATTACTACAAAACGATAAATAATGGAGGTACATTATAAAACCAAAAAAGGCTCCCGAAGGAGCCTTTTTAATATTAGCTACAAATTTATATTGAGCTATTAATAAGAAACGGTAATACCTACATTAAAGAAACGCGGCAGACCGAAGAATACTTCCGCTGCATCAGCAGCATGAGGATGGGCAATTACTTTTTTACCATTTTTATCTTTTACTTTATATGCATTGTATTTACTATTATCCCTTGCATCCGAAATATATTCTGTGTCTAACAAATTGAAAACATGAGCAAATACTTTAAATTTAACGCCGCTGATGTGGAACGGTAATTTGTAATAAGCATGGAAGTTGAACAATGTGTAATCGGGAACTTTCCAACTTTGGCCGCGATCAGGCGTTTTCCCATTTCTAACCAGGCGGCTGTTCGGATCCCATTTTGAATAATAATTGCCGTAATAATAAGCATCCAAGCGCGCCATCAAGCCTTTGATTGGGAAAACACTACCGGCCAGAGCGAGCTGCGTTTGCGGAGCGTCACCGATTTTCAGACCTTTCAAGGCAACCTGATATGTGGTCGTTTTGAAAGAACCGGTCTGAGAATCAACTTCGCGGTATTGGCCGCTAACATCATCCAAAATTCTCCAGTTACCTATGGAACCGGACATATCCAAACGATAGAGATGTGTCGGCTGGTAGGCCAATTCAAATTCAAAGCCCTGATGTAATTGATTTAAACCGGTGATAAACAGAATATCATAAACATTCTGAGATGTTTGAATCGATACCGGTAAAGCGCGGTCTTGCCAAAGTGTGTTGTAGATATTGGCTTTGGCCGTCAACGTATTATTTAACAAATGCCAGTTGGTACCCAATTCAAACGAAGTAAAGCGTTCGTTCTTAGGATTATTAGCGAAAACGCCATGGCGGTCATCGATTACGGCATCGAAAATAGGTACTTTCTGAATGTAACCGACATTGGCATAAATATCGCCATGATCGGTAATACGATACATGCCGCCACCTTTAATCTGGTAGCCGTAAATCGGATCGGATTTTAATTTAACTTCCCCGCCGCTGGCATCTTTGTGGAAATGATCGGTGTAGGAATATCTAATGCCGGAATAACCAACCGTACCGTAAGCGGTCCATTTGTCTTTGGTGTATTCAACCTGAGCAAAGCCACCCAGCCAATCAACCGTATTGGTATTGTAATACTTGATCTTATCGCCTAAACGTTTTTGATGGCTTTCGGGGGTTGTGTCAAATTCATTGCCGGTGTAAACAAAAAATGTACCGCCGAGCAGGTCACGAACTTCGCGATAATGCTCGATCTGAGCCGTACGCCAATCCAAACCAATAGTCGTACTTACATTTTCATTAACTTTCCAGTTGAATTTGGCGATATCACCGATCGTCCATTGATTGTTTCGACTGTTTCTCAAAATGGTTTTTGCCGTATCGCCTTTTTGCTTATTAATGATTTTGTCCCATTTCCAGGTCCACGGGTTGGTAGTAAAATCAGGCTGGAATTTTCCATCCGTACCCGTACCGCCGCCATATCCGCCGGAATAATAAGCCACGTTGGTAAAATTCATGTTTTTCTTTAATTGCGAATAGAAGTTCAAATTAATTTGCGGTTTGTGATAAAAGTTTTCACGTTCATTGATAAAATTCTTGCTATAACGATCGAATGTTTTGCCTTCAACAGCTTGTTTGCCCTTATAAGAAGGACTTACAGGCCCCCAATTTTGATTAAATTTACGGCCAAACTCATGAAAAGCATTAAGGGCTTCTTGGGAGTAACCTTGATCTTTGGCATATTTTTTATCATAAGTTGCGATATTCTGCATGTACAAATTCTGGCCGTGACGTTGCGGAGCGCCCAATGCGTATAATTCCAAACGATTGTTATCGTTGATGTTCCAGCTTGCGCCGAAATAGTAGGCCCAGGCATCCGTCCAAGTTTTGTCAATAATGCCGTCACCGGTTTTACGAACAAGTAAACCGTTGAAAGCAAATTTGTTTGCCAAAAGACCGGTATTAAACATAAAGGTGGATTTCAAAAATTTACCGGAACCGTATTCTTGTTTAAAAGTAAGTCCGGGGGTCATTGCGGTCGGAGCGGTAATTACGTTGATCACACCACCGATGGAAGGCGTTGCCAGGTTAACCGCGCTCAAACCACGCTGCACCTGAATAGAGGCCGTAGCATCGCCAACGCCATCCCAGTTTGACCAATAGACCCAACCGTTTTCCATATCATTCACAGGAACACCGTTGATCATAATGGCCACATTGCGCTGATTAAAACCACGCACATTGATGCGGGCGTCACCGGCACCACCACCTTGTTGAGTGGAATAAATAGACGGTGTTTCATTTAATACCAACGGAATATCACGAGATCCGAGAGCTGTTTCCATTTCCGTATTGTCGATATTGGTAAAAGCAACAGGTGTTACACGTTCCTGAGCTCGATCGGCAATGACTTCGATGGTCTTGGAGAACAAATATTCCGTCAGAGCAAAATCATGACGCACATCGCCCTTAACTTTAATACGAACGGCTTGATCGGCATAGCCCACATAGTTGGCAACCAATGTGTAAGTACCGTCATCAACCTTGATGTAGTACATACCATTAGCATCGGTAGCGGCACCGATCGTAGTTCCTTTCAGGTAAACATTAGCGCCCACCAATGGTTTACCCGTTTGCTTGTCCACAACCTTACCGGCAATAGAACCGGCCATGGCATAAGTGGAAACAAAGAGAGAGAGTAGTAAAATTAAAAAGGCCCTCATAAAACCTCCTCCAGTTAAATGGTTAATTGTGAAACGAAATATCTTTCATCATCGAGTTCGAAAACATAACCCCAAAATATTAAAAAATTGTTATCAAAATGTTAGTAAAAAATTAGCAAAAACACAAGAGGAATAAAAAAATTGTCTAAAAATTTATTTTTATTCGGTTTATGGAAAAAAAATTCACAACAACCGTTGTCAAGTTAATTTTGAAGCTAAAAAAATAAGAAGGTGTGTTTCAAAAAATTTATATTTATACGTAAAAAACTTAATGAACAAATTAACAAGTTAAATTAGTTATAATTTATTTCCTTATTCATAATTTCCCGAACAACTTTTTCGAGCACTTCTTCACGTTCATAAAATTTATTTCTGATTCGCAAATATATTAATTCTAATTTTTCTTTTTCCAAATCTTTCATTTTGTCGTCTTTCTTTTCGGGGGTTTTTCTATCTTCGTACATGGAAGATATCTCTCTAAATATTATTAAACGTTCCGTGTTGATGCTAATATTCGGAAATAGCACCAAGAACTTTAATAGGGGGTATTAAAAATATTAAAATTATGCTAAGGTCAGGTTATAATTTATTGTTTTTTTAGAGGTAGCTCGATTACAATACGGTTGCCAACGGTGTTTTTTTCGTCAAGATACATTTTTCCGCCATGGGCTTCAATGGCTAAATTACAAAAGGTTAACCCCAATCCCCGCCCGACACGGTAGCCTTCTTTTTTTATCTCCACCTGGCGAAATTTATTGAATACATTATCACCGTATTTAAGCGGAATTTGCTGACCATAGTCATGAACCAAGGCACCGATAGTTTCGTCCGTTTTGAATGTCTCAACATCCACGCGGCCATCGGAAGGCACATTGGCAATGGCAAATCCCAAAAGGTTATCAAAAACCCTTTCCATAACCGAAATGTCCATTTTCATGTAAGGAATTTGATCGGCCAATTTCACATTAAACTCTTTACCGGCAAACTCAGGAAAATCTTTTAATTTTTGGATACTTTTATCAAGCACATCATTTAAGCTGGCCAATTCCAATTTAAGGCTCATTGAACCGCTTTCGATCTTGGTAATATCAATTAAATTCATCACCATGCGCAGCAAATTTTGCGTACTGCGATCGATACGGGAAACATATTTTTTCAAATGCCCCATGCTATCGTCCATACCCATGGTAAGCATTTGTAAGTTGCCTTGTATGACGAAAATCGGGTTTTTCATATCATGAACGATAAGATGGTTCAATTCTTCTTTGAATTGATCCATGCGAATCAAAGCCTTGTTTTTCTCTTCCAATTCGCGGTTTTTTTCTTCCAATTCATCATGATATTTTTTTATTCGAAGAAGGGATTTTACACGAGTGAGCAATTCGATATTTTCAAAGGGCTTGGAGATAAAATCATCCGCCCCCGCTTCAAGACTGCGAATTTTGCTTTTAAGATCTTTTAATGCGGTGATCATAATGATGGGAATAAAGCGGGAGTAATGATTCTTTTTAATGCGCTCGCAAACCTGAAAGCCATCCATTTTGGGAA
>JALWEA010000565.1 GCA_027039465.1 Calditrichia bacterium
GGCTGGCGATCATCTTCGTTTTGCACCATGACCTGCAAACGGTTCTGCGCCGGTAAAACGCGGCTGAAAACCAATACAATCAAAATTAAGAAAGCTGTTTTCATTTTGCCTTCTCCGATTCTTCGTTCCTTTCCTGCTTTGAAGAAGATACAAAGCAATTCTGAAGAAAATTTGGAGAAAAGAGTGGGAATTTAAATTGTTACAAGAAATGGTTTTGGGTTAATTGAAAAAATTATTGACGGTACTGTACAAAATGAATTTTAGACAAAAGGCAAATAAAATTGTAAATTAAGATCGTCAAACCGAAACGGGTAAGAAAATGATTTAATTATTCTTTGAGTTCCGCGTAAAAAACGCCGAATGCTAAGTGATAAATTTCCGATTTAGATAAAAAAGTTTTTCCGAAACGTTAAACAAGGGAACTATCTCGGAGCGAACCCATAATGAGTGAAGAACTTATTCCAAAACACGGTGGCTACCGCAAGCTAAAAACTTTTCAGATAGCTCAGCTTATTTATGATTTAACCGTGCGCTTTTGTGACCGCTACATTAATCCGAGAAGTCGTACCCATGACCAGATGGTACAGGCTGCCCGTTCCGGTGTGCAAAATATTGCAGAAGGCAGCCAGGTTAGCGGCACTTCAAAAAAAATTGAAATGAAATTAACCAACGTAGCCCGCGCCAGCTTGGAAGAACTACGACTGGACTATGAGGATTTTTTGAGGCAAAGAGGTCTTACTCAATGGGAACAAAACGACCCAAAACGTCAAAGTCTCATTGACCGGCGCCCCAAGTCCGTTCAAGATGTAAATCTTTGGGCAAAGAGCTTGCTTCAAAGTGGACAAAATAGACTTCATGGAAAAAATGTGATGTCCTCAGCGTCAAAGAAGTCCACTTTACAGGAAATAGCAGCAAATGCGGTACTAACTTTGATTAATGTGGCAACGGCTCTTTTATATCGCCAATTAATAGCCCAAGCTGAGGCCTTTAAAAAAGAAGGCGGTTTTACGGAACATTTGTTCAAAATTAGAAGCCAGTATAGAAAAAGAGGAAACTCATAAGTTAAGATACTTCCGGATTTAGTTTGAAACAACAGAATGTACCATACTAATCGGAAACCTTTAAAAGCATTGATGATGGAAACCGAATTTACTGTTACTCAGGAATAAATGGCAAATGGTAAAATTTCTTACTTGTTCTCCATAATCAACACTTTCTTCTTTTTCGGTTATTAATGGTCAAACTATTTAACCTATTGCAAATAATAACCACACTAAAAGTGTTTGGTTCAAGCTAAATTCATTTTTTATCGTGCTTGTTTTCTTTCCAAACCCTTACCCGATGCGTGCCGTCTTGATATTCATACTTAATCTTTAGCCCGTTCTGCCGGCAAATGGATTGCACAATGGAAAGCCCGAGCCCGGGCGAGTCCGGTTCTGGTCGATCCTTTTTAAAGCGTTCAAACAATTCTTGCGGTGTTGATTTTAATTCCGGCCCGCTGTTGCTAATGGTAAGCGCTTCTTCCGATGTTTCAATTGTAATGAAGCCTTGCGGCTGATTGTGCTGAACGGCATTCACTAACAGATTGGAAACAAGCGTTTCGGCCATGAAGGGATTCATGTTTAGCACAAAATGGGATTTAACGTGTGTTTGAATTTTTAATTGTTTCATTTGAATGAGTTCGTCAAAATTGTGCAATTGTTCTTTTAGCAGTGCGTTAAAATTAATGTCATGCTTTTCGCTAAATTCCTGATTTTCTATCTTGGTTAACAAGTTTAACGATTGATTCAAACGCGACAGACGACTAACCGCCTGATAAAGCGAATGAATGGTTTGCAGTTGTTCTTCCGACAATGATGCATCCTGAATGAGCACATCCAATTTGGAACGAATGATGGCCAAAGGGGTTTGCATTTCATGCGCCGTATTTTCACTGAACTGCTTCAGATTCCGGTAATCCCGTTGCAGTTTTTCCGCCATTTGATTCAGTGTTTGGTTTAACCGATCGAATTCATCAATCGGCACTTTCGGCAGGTTGAGCGCTTGCTTGCTGTCCAGTCGGAAGGTGGTCAGTTTGTCTAAGGTTTCGTAAAACGGTTTCCAAAGCTTTTTATCGCTGCGGATGTTTATTAAATTCATAATTAAAATGGTTGCCAGAAAAATGCCGATCATTACGGCAAAAACGCCGGTTACCAGGTCCTCCCGTTCAATTAATGAGCGCCGCAGGATAATCCGATAAATATGATTGTTAATTTTGGTGTAAAAACAGAGCTGGCGCAGCGGGACCGTTTCATGGG
>JALWEA010000566.1 GCA_027039465.1 Calditrichia bacterium
CCATTGATCATAATATTCTTCATAAAATTCTCTATTATACGAAAACTTTGCCGAACCTATCATAAATATTTCACCTATTAATTCTTTTTTTAATTTTGTATGAATTATAAGTACTTTATATTCAAAAATACTAGCCAAATAACATTATTATTTTCTAACCTTGATGAGCCCGATTACGCCGAAGGTAAGAAAAACCAAATTACCGAGCCAGGCACCAAGTAAAGGACTCAAAGAGCCCTGATGTCCCAAAACCTGTCCAACGCGAATAATAATGAAATAAGTAAAACTGATTCCCAGACTGATTCCGAAATTCAGTCCCATACCGCCGCGACGCTTGCGCGAAGCCAACGGCGCACCCAGAAGAACCACAATAAAGTTGGCAAAAGGTAATGAAATCTTTAAATGACGTTCCACCAGCCATTTGCGCGGATCGGCCCCGAGCGCTCTCAACTCATCGATAAAATGGCTCAATTCCAAATAACTCATCTCTTCCGGTTTCTTTTGCACCACGGCCAGATCCTGCGGCACAATATCCAGCGTAGTCATGACGGAATCCGGCAATCGCCGTAAAATTTCATTTTGACCTTTAAAATCGCGAACCGTCACCCCGATCAATTTCCACACACTATCCTGCCAAACCATTTTTCGCGCATCGATGCGCTGCACCAAACGGGGGCCGTTAAAGGTTTTAATGCTCACTTCCGAAGCCTGATTGATGCTACCGTTAAAATAACGGGCGCTCAAAGTCTCATCCGATGACAATTGTAGAAAGACATTGGCCCTGGATCGGAACTTGGGTCGCGGTTCTTTGTCTACCTGATAGCGCTTAATATCGAAACGTTTTTGGTTTGCATAGGGCACGGTTATTTCATTGAAAAAGAAAGCGGCCACACTAATCAACAAACCCGCTAAAAACAACGGCAGTAATGTTCGGAACAAACTGATGCCCGCCGATAGCAAGGCGACAATTTCGTTATTGACCGCCATGGTCGAAAGCGTAAACAAAGTGGCCAGCAACATAGCCACCGGCAGCGTTAAACTAATGATGTAAGGAATATAGTAAACGTAATACATGAATACCTGGCCGAAGGTGGCGTTGTGATCCAAAAAGTGTGAGATATTTTCAATCAGATCAACCACCACAAAGATGATGATCCAGGCCACAATACCCAGCAGCAAATTAATCGTAAATCGTTTCAGTACGTAGCGATCCAGAGCATTCAACATAATTTTTCCAGGATTAAATTATTAAAATCTTACTTCGAATGTTTTAAGCATCCCAAAACCAAAAGCATTATTCCCCGCTCGTTTCGGAGCGGTTGATCTTTTTTTGCCAGAAACGCAGCGCTTTACCCCACCATTCCCAATCGATAAAAGAGGTTTCCTTGACCGTTTTGTACGTTAAATAAACACCGGCGGCCCCGACCAAAATATTCGCCGCCCACATGGCCCAAAACGGACTGATGAATTGACGATCGGCCAAATCTTCGCCGCCGATTAGAAAAACCCAGTACAGCAGAAAGAAACCGATGCTCAGGCTCATGCCGACACCCATGCCCCCTTTGCGCGCCATAATACCCAACGGGGCGCCAATGAGCACAAACACAATGCTGGCAAAGGGAATGGAAAATTTCTTATGAATTTCAACCCAGAATTTATCCATAGCCCGTTCCTGCATATTCAAAAAACTCACATTGGTACGTGCCTGATGGTAAAATCGATCCGTCACGCGCGAGGCTTTAATGCGCGCCGATCGCCATTGGCTCGGTGTGATGGCCTGCTTAATGGAGTCAATGTTAACAGCCGTTTGCAATGTATCGCCAAGGGTCAGCAGTCGATCTACTCCGGCTAAATTCTGATTAATAATATTGGCAAATCGTTGCTTACGCACCTCATATTGATGCCGATAATATTCCACTCGGCGGTGCATCATGGCGATGGTCATTTCGCGATCGCTACGATCGCTATCTTTACGTTCTTCGAAAATAAAATCACTAGCCGGAATGTACACGACTTGCCGCGTAAACGTTGAACGTTCGTATTCCGTCAATTTTTGCCGGTCTAATTTGTGGAACTCGCCATTGAACAGGGTAAAGACCAAACTTTTTCTTTTCCTGGAATAAGTCATGTACCCTTCCCTGGCGGTAATGGTCACATCTACTTGCGGATCGCTTTGATCAAAAATGGTCACGTCAACCAAACGATCCGTTTCGGGTTTTCCCTGGTATTCCGGGCCCAACAAATTGGACAAATCCAACCATTGCTCAGGCAAGGGACGCTGAATTTTACTGACCACGATGGTGTAGCGATCCACGGTGTAAAAGATGTTGGGTTCCAATTGCAACGTGGGCTTTTTCTGCCGGATGGAACGGAGCATCAGTTTGGCCTGATGATTGGATTCCGGCAAAATTTGGTCGTTAAAATAAATCATGACGATCATCAGTACGAAAGCGGCGTACAAAGCCGGACGGATGATGCGATAGAGGCTGATGCCGCTGGATTTAAGAATGGTGATTTCATTGTCGGACGAAAGTCGACCGAAAGCCATGAGCACGGCTACCAACGTAGCCATGGGAACGGCTAGGGCTACCATCCAGGGGAGATTAAACAAAATCAGTTTGGCAATGGTCAAAGCGGATAATCCTTTACCGAAAATCTGGCCAATGTAGCGCACTAGAAAGTTCATTAGCAGAATGAACATGATGACGGCCAAACCCATAAAAAACGGACCGATATGTTCTTTAATGATGTAGCGGTAAAGAATTTTCATTGAATTCGGCTTTCTTTGGATCTATTATTATTGCTATCATCGCACGAGCGCAGCGAATAATCCCTTCCAAACCGGCAATGGTTCCGCACCTACTATTGAGATGTGGTAGGCTGTCATTCTGAGTTCCGCTTCAGCGGAACGAAGAATCTCTTATTTCCATTGCTGATTTGGATGAGATTGCTTCACTCTCCCGCTCGCAGACTCGCAGGATCGTTACTATTGACATATTGTGGCGCGTCCGTCCCTCGATACGATTCTGCCTTTTATCTTGTGATGTTCGAAGTAAGGGCGAAGCATTTCCGTCAAAACGCGTCAGACTCAAAAAATTTAACGTTGTGCAACCAAAAACACCGATTATTTCTTTATTTGTTAGGGAAATGCTTCGCCCCTACAAGTGTCGGCAGAATCACTCGGGAACCGGACGCTATACTAGTTCCCAGTTCCTAATTCCCAATCAATCCATGGCACTATCTTAATATTCCACATCACCGGAGATGGTTCCGCATCCTGCAATGATGCAAATATAATGAAATTATCGACGCGGGGCTATTTTCTGTATTATTATCATTTTCCTTTGAGATTTGACTTTTTACATTTTTTGACTAAATTGCAATTAAATTGCAAATTGGACTAGGCTTTTGAAAATGTATTATCATCGAACCATTGAAAAATTTATTTTACAGGCCAATGCACATTTTCCGGTTCTTTTATTGACCGGAGCCAGGCAGGTGGGCAAAACCACACTTTTAAAACATTTAAAAGAAGAATCCCGCACTTATGTGACTTTGGATGATCCGCTATTGTTGAATTCCGCTAGAGAAGACCCCGCTTTATTCTTACAACGATTCCAACCGCCTATTTTAATCGATGAAATCCAATATGCGCCGCAGTTGCTTCCGCACATAAAAATGATGGCGGACGAAACAAAAAAGCCCGGATTGTTTTGGTTAACGGGTTCTCAGCATCTTCTTATGATGAAAAATGTATCGGAATCATTAGCGGGACGCGTCGCTGTTTTGGAATTATTAGGCATGTCTCGTCGGGAAATTTTAAAAAGTGCCCAAACGTTTACACCTTTTTTGCCTTCTCGCTCAAAAATTCAGGAACGGGCTAAAAATCAATCACCGCTTTCTTTACAGGAGCTTTACGCATTAATCTGGCGAGGTTCCTTTCCGGCTATCGCTTTATCGGAAACCATGAACCGTGATTTGTTCTACGGCTCTTATGTGCAAACTTACTTACAACGCGATGTACGCAGTTTGCTTAATGTAAATGACGAATTGGCTTTTTTACGTTTCTTGCGGGCTGCTGCCGCACGTACCGCCCAAATATTAAATGTTAGCGAATTAGCCAAAGACGCGGACGTTGCGCCCAACACGGCTAAAAAATGGCTGGCCATTCTGCAGGCCTCGGGCATTGTCTTTTTACTAGAACCCTATTACACCAATGTTACCAAACGTTTAATCAAGGCGCCCAAACTTTATTTTACCGATACGGGGTTGTGTTCGTATTTAACCGAATGGTCGAGTCCCCAAACCTTGGAGGCCGGCGCTATGTCCGGCGCCATTCTGGAAACCTGGGTGATTAACGAAATCATCAAAAGTTATAAACATAATGGTCGGAAGCCACCCGTCTATTATTTCAGAGATAAAAGTAAGAAAGAAATCGATCTTTTGATTATTGAAAACGGCACCGTTTATCCGATTGAAATCAAAAAAACTTCGGCACCGGACAAACGCTTATTGAAAAATTTCTTTGCTTTGGAAAAATTAAAAATGTCCATCGGCGAAGGAGGCGTAATTTGCTTATCACAGCATTACTTACCTTTAACCGAACAATTTTCCGCCATTCCGATTTCCGCTCTGTAATGTAAAATCAGTAAATTATGAGATGTGCTTAGTCTAAAAAGCCCTAAAGGGCTAATATATAGAGTTGTTTAAGATTTACCCCAACATAAATGTTGGGGCTAACATCTTGCTTTTTAATTTGATCCCCCATCCTTCCGTATACATACCGATTTATTGGAAGGATGGGGACTCAATAATCATTGTACATAAAAAGGAGCTTTAGCCCCTTTTAGAGTGGACCCAGGAGATTAGAAAGATCGCACATTTTACAACAAGCCTGCAAAAACAGGCGTCTTATCTTTCTCTCTTTACTTCATTAAAATCATCTTCCGCACGGCCGAAAAGCCGTCGTTTGTTTGCAGCCGGTAAAAATACACACCGCTGGGTAAATGGTCAGCCCGAAAAACAACGTCATAGGAACCCGTAGCTTGCCGCGCATGAATGAGTTGTTTTACCTTTTGCCCGAGAACATTGTAAATAGCCAAATCCACCATGGTTTTGCCGGAAGAGGCAATGACGTAATGAATATCCGTTTGCGGATTAAAAGGATTGGGATAGTTGGGCAATAATGCCGTGTGCTCGGGCAAGGCGCCGGAATGTTCAACAGCCGTTACGCCTGTCGCCCAATCAATGGAGTGCAGCAGCACGTCTTCACGATGTGCATCGCCATCGATTTCTTCGAAACTAATCCCGTAAAACACTGTGCGGGATATACCGTTGTCAAAACGCAAAGCGCCGATTTTGTCGTTGTTGTATTTGAAGACGGGTTGCGATTGGGTCAATGGTTGCAAAGCATCCGGCATGAGATTATTGAAGCCGTAGGGTCGCGCCAAATCGAATGAAATGCCGGAACCGATGGGATCGCCGGAAAAGCCAAACATTTTGGTTCCTTTGGAATTGTCTTCCAAAAATTGTACGTCGAAATAGGTCTTTAACAAATCTTGCGCTTGTGCAAAATGGCTTTGGCCGGTGGAATCGAACACATCCCAGGCCACATCCTGTCCGAAAACAATGGCGTTGCCGCCGTTTTTCAGATAATCCGTTAAAAATTGCACATCATCCGGGGTGAACGCAGGAAAAGCCCACGAAGCATTCCAGATAACCAATTTGTAGTCGTTCACATTTGTATTTTTAGCCAAATCATTGAGATAGGCTTCTTCAACGCAGATATAATTGTAATCGTGCGCATCCAAAATCTTGGTAAAATTGGTTTGATAAGAAGCGCCGCCGTCATCATCCACTAATAAAATATCCGCGTTTTGCGGAACGATGCCGTTAAATTTTACGCTGTAACCGTAGCCGTAACCTTCACCGTAAAAGCCGTCATCATCATCGTTTTCCGAAAAGATGGTAACGTTGCCCGTACCGCCGGTACCGCTTTGCACCTGCAAATAAAAATAAGCGGTGTCACCCGGAAGAATTTCCAAAGGGATTTCCGTACCGACCACATTGTTTGTCTTCAGCTTAAAATCCCAACCGGATGCCGCCGATTTATCTTTCAGCATTAAAGTAACGTGAACCGTATCCGGCGTATCGTTAAAGATAAAATAAGGAATTTCGCGGGTTTGTTTGGCTCTTAAAAAATTCACTTCCGGATTCGGATCGCTGATAATCGTTGTCGGAAAATGTAATGCGGACTGCAATACTTCTTTGGTTAAATCGGATTGAACCCAGGCGACCACTCCCAAATCACCGGAATCCCAATCATCTTTGACGGGTGTTGCAAAGGCAAATGAAAGCGTATCGCCAAGAGATAAGGAATCCAGGGGAGTTCCCATGGCATTGGGTAGCATTTTTCGCAGAACTTCGGCAAAATCTTTTTCGCCGTTACTTCCCGGAGGGCTGGCATAGCTGACCATACGTTGGGTCACAGCCACTCGCAGATACAATTTACCCGTTTTTACCGTATCCACCGGAATTACGGTTACCAGCGCCTTAACCGAGTCTTCGGTAATAGTTGCTTTAATATGGATTTTTAGCGGTGAAGGAATGGCAAGACGTTCTTTCATCTGTTTTTCCATGGCGCTTTGACTGGCGGGGACGCCTTCCAACCGGCCGTCCATTACGTAATTGGGTACGCCATTGATATTGTAATAATGAATTCGATTGACGCAATCGTCCTTAGCCGAAAGATACATGGGATCCGTACCTGGCCACCAGGCATGATAGCGCACGGAAATCACCCCGCCAAAATGTTGGGAATAAAATTTTTGCAAACCCGGATTGTAATAGGCGCAGGGCGAGCAACTGGCATTGGTAGCCTCTTCCAACAAAACAATACGGCGGGTTTGCGGGAACAAATTGGCAACCAAAAGAAGTAAAATAAAAACTGAAAATAAACGCATGATCGTTCCTTTATTAAGTAATGGATTTGTATTTTTCTATTTTAGATTTAAATAATTTAAGAATCAAACAAAATTCAGGGTACCCCCTAAAAA
>JALWEA010000567.1 GCA_027039465.1 Calditrichia bacterium
TAGTGGGTCTCAGGAGCTTGTTGCTACTTTGGAAGGGATTGCTTCATTCTCCCGCTCGCAGGCTCGTTCGCAATGACAGGACTGGGAATTACATCAATTAACGGGCACACACCACCACCTGCAAAAACAATGATTCCCGAATAACGAATAACGGATATACGAATAACGCTTTTCCCCATTCCCCCATTTAACTAATCAACCATTCAACCCTTATCCGATTAACGAATACACGAATAACGGTTATCCCCTTAACCCTTCCACCATTAACGCTTAACCATTCTCCCTTCCACGAATAACGATTTCCAACTCCAACAATCCGTCATTTCTGCCCATAAACCTTCACCGTTGCAAACGGTTTTATCTTTGCTTTTTGAGCTTGATTAAAACGGGAAATCGCCTGTAATGTTTTTACCTTATTTTCGGGAACGGCAATAAATTCCACGGCCTGCCCGCCGGACGGCGACAGCATGACGCACAACGAATCATCGGCAGTTGCTTTGTACATGCCTATTTCAATGGCCGTCGGATTGTTTACCCAATCGGTATTAATGGCATCCGTAAAAATGATAGCCTTGTAACTTTGCCCCGGTTTTAGGAAATCAAGCGCAATTTTCCAGTGACGAGCCAACTCATCGGTGGTGCTGCCCACGTACCAGTTTTTTCCGTTACGCCGCGCAACGGTCAGATAATCACCGATTTTTGCCTTCAGTACGCGCGTTTCGTCCCAGTTTACAGGCACGTCTTCAATAAATTTAAAAGCCGGTTGATGTTCGTAATTCTGAATTAAATCGGCGGCCATTTGAAACGGACTGTACAAAGTTACGTAATAGGCCAATTGTTTGGCCAAGGTAGTGTAAACGCGATGCTTACCGGTCGGATCAAACTTCAGATTGAAGATGCCAGGTGTGTAATCCATCGGCCCGGAAAGAAATCGGGTAAACGGTAAAATGAGGGTATGTTCCGGCGGATTGCCATCGCTCCAGGCGTTGTATTCCATGCCGCGCGCACCTTCACGCGCTAAAAAGTTTGGCCAGGTACGCGAAATACCCGTGTCTTTGATCGGTTCATGAGCATCAATCATGATGTGATGCCTGGCCGCAACTTCAACTACTTTTTGATAATGATGCACCATCCATTGCCCGTGATGATGCATGCCCTTGGGATGCATGCGCCCTGCATAACCAGTTTTTACGGCCGGGATACCCAAGCGCTCGTACAAAGCAAAGGCCGCATCCATTTGCGCTTCGTAAGCAGGTACATTGCCGCCGGTTTCGTGATGACCGATTAAATAGACGCCTTTATCCCGGGCGTATTTTGCCAGAAAATTGAGATCGAAATCGGGATACGGGGTTAAGTAATCCTGCACATTTTCACCCTTTAGCCAGGTTTCCCAGCCCTTATTCCAACCTTCCACCAAAACGCCGTCCAAATGATGCTTGGAGGCAAAGTCGATGTAACGCCTGGTACGTTCGGTAGTAGCCCCGTGTTTAGGCCCGTAATACCACGTCCATTTACCGATGTGCATGCCCCACCAAATACCCACGTATTTTACGGGATGAATCCACGAAGTGTCTTTAATTTTATTCGGTTCATTCAAATTTTGAATCAAATGGGATTCCATCAAATCCCCGGCTCTGGCGCCGATCATGACCACCCGCCAGGGGGTCTTAAACGGAGCTTTTGTCTTCACTTTGATGCCGTCCGGCCAGGGCACCAATTTACTTTTGAATAGAGCCGTGTCCCGAGCGGCATGGGTTAAAGTCATGCCTGCATAATCGTACAGTGCGGCTTCGTGAATGCTAATCACAGGTCCGGTTTTCAGTTCAATGGTTACCGGCGTATTTGCGGAATCGATTTTGGCCAAAGGCGTGTGACGGTACAAAAATTCGTAACTTTCGTAACTCCCCGGAATCCACCAGGCCATGCCACCGGGTAAATGAAACTGCGTTTCTTCGGAGATGATATTGACCGTATCCATTGCATCTTGTTTTGGAAATTCATAGCGAAAGCCCACGCCGTCGTTGTAAACGCGAAAAGTCACGTTAAAATGCCGCCGAGGTTCCAGCTTTTCCTGCAGGATTAATCGCAATTCATTAAAATGATTTCGGATTTTGGAATCGAAGTCCCAAACCGGTTGCCAGGTTTCGTCTTTTGTGCGGCGTTCCGCTTTTTGCAGAGTGAATGGTCCCAATAAATCCGGTTGCTCTGCAAATTTAAATCCCAAGGCCGATGGCAGCACCACCGGCTTACCCTGAAAATCAATGGCATAATGCAAACCGCCTTTATTCAAATCGATCCGCACCCGAACCTTCCCGTCAGGCGATGTAATACTTTGCGTTGGGCTGGCGCATGAATTCAAAAAAACGAACGCTATTAATAAAATAAAGTAGCGCATAAATCCTCCTTTAAAAGGATTTTCATTATTCCGCTGAAAATTTGTAAATGATTTCGTGCCGATAGACCTGATCGGGCATGAGCACGGACAAAGGGAAATGCGGGTGATGGGGAGAATCCGGGAAATGCTGGGTTTCCAGGCAAAATCCGTCATGCCGATTGTAAATCCGACCGGATTTCCCCGATACGCTTTTCAGATGATTTCCGCTGTAAAACTGTACCCCGGGTTGTGATCCGAATACTTCCATTTTGCGGCCTGTTTCGGGGTCTTCAACCGTGCCAACAAACTTTACGCGTCGTTGACCGTTTACAACCACAAAATTATGATCAAAGCCGCCCGCTTTACGCAACTGTTCGTGCTGCGCGGAAAGACGTTCCCCGATGGATGCGGGTTTGCGGAAATCAAACGGCGTTTGATCCACCGAAATAACTTCGCCGGTCGGAATGAGCGTTTCGTCAACGGGTGTAAAATAATGGGCGTTTAATTGCAAGCGGTGTTTCAGGATATTCCCTTTTCCTGCGCCGGCTAAATTAAAATAGGAATGATTGGTCAAATTCAAAATGGTCGGTTTATCGGTCACGGCGGTAAATAAAATATGCAAGGCATTGTCTTCGCGCAGACGGTAAATCATGGTAACCGATATCCGTCCCGGATAGCCGTCATCTTTATCAAAACTGGAACAATGCATTTCGATTTCATTGTCCGTAAATTCATTAACAAACCAGAATTTGCTCTGCAGTCCCTGCCCGCCGTGCAAATGATGAGGCCCGTCGTTCGCCGTAAGCCGATATTCCATACCGTACAAAGAAAAACGGGCATTGGCAATGCGATTCGCATAACGCCCGATGGTGGCACCCATACGATAGGAATCGTTTAAATAAGCATCCAGATGATCGTATCCCAAAACCACATCGTCAAAATTTCCTTCGCGATCCGGTGCAAACAAACTGACCAATCGTGCGCCAAAGTTTGTAATCTGTGCTGTAAAGCCGTGCTCATTGCGCAAGGTGTACAGGCGCACTTCGTAACCGTCAATATTCCGCTCAAAGCGCTTGGCATCTATTAGTCGCATCAAATGTACTGTTCCCCTGTTTTTTTAAACCTCTGCTAAACCTGAATTCTGCCGACTCTCCATTCATTCCGGCACAAAGGCGCAAAATAGTTCAACATCGGTCAATGCATTGAGTAGGAATTCTTTCATGGCAGCCGGGATTAAAATCGCATCACCTTGTTTGGCCGTCAGGGAATCTCTGTCGTAAGCCATGGTTAGCGATCCTTTGAGTATAATGCAAATTTCCACACTATTTACGCGTTGCTTGATTAGCATGCCTTCCGTCAATTCAATATGTCGGATAGAAAATTCAGGCGTCGGAACGCGATACACGAATTCTTCCTGAAATTCGGGCGGTTCGTACAAGTCAACCTTACCTGTTTCATAAGTCAAAATCTCTATCAGGGTTTTAACATCCTTAAATTTAGGCGTTAAACCGGCGCGTACCACATTGTCGGAATTGGCCATGCATTCCACGATATTACCGTGTATGTAGGCATGGGGCAAGCCCGCTTTCAAAAAAACGCCTTGCCCGTGTTGCAGATGCACTAAATTTAAAAAGAAAATAACGAACAGGCCGATGTCGGTTTGATATTTGGCGCGCAACTCGAGAAAGAGCGCTTCTTTTTCCGTTAAGATTTTTTTAGCCTGCAACCGTTTTTCCATGGCTTGTAAAGTTGTTTCCAAACGCTGCGGCTCATCCTGCCCGCGATTCATCAACGTAGAAAACAAATTCTTAAACGACGCTTGGCGCGCCTCCCCTTTGGCATTCAAAAAACGCTCCGCTGGTTCCATTCCCACAAAATGTGTTATTTCCGGATACGATTTTAATACTTCTTCAATTTCATCATCGGGACAAAAGCCGATTAAAGCGGTCAGTTGGTCAATGGCAATGGCGATTTCCGGTTTGTGGTTGTCATCCGGATAGTGTTCGGGATCGCGTGCATGCAGTGCAATGGCCTGTTCTTTATTGGGATGCGCCTGAATGGAGAGTGCTTCTCCGGCGGAAAGCACTTTAAATAAGAAGGGTAATTGATTGCCAAAGCGTTCCGTTACTTGTTTCCCCAATATCTCCTGCGGATGCGCACGAATGAATTCTATTAAAGAAAGAAGGCCTCTGTCGGTTTGTACTTCCGATGGGGCATTGGGGTGCGTACCCATCCACAATTCGGCATACGGTTTATTGGGCTCCGGCGGAAATCCCAAAAGTTTGGGAATAAAAGCTTGCTCGTTTTTGGTTCCCCAGGCGTAATTTTGAATTTTATTCTTCAGCAAATAAGGTTTTACCACAAAACCGTTCATCCTTATTTCTCCTTATTCCCCTTCGATTGCAAAACCGGCCATAGCGCAGGAGTAGCCACCAATGCCTTGTCATCAAAAAAGGCAACGCCAGCCCCACCGGCCTGTGGAATTAGATGCAATGCTCGGGCCAAAGTGTCGGGCTGAAAAGCGGGAACGTAAATTCCGGAATACAATTTTTGACGCTTTTTGATTTGGCGAACGCCTTCCTGTGTCGCTTCATATAACCATTGCACCGGTTTGTGGTAAAAAGGATGGTACATCATTGGAAAAAAAGCATCCACATCCCATTGCGGCCAGTTTTGGCGTACCAGTTTTCGAGCGATTGAAGGCGTAGGAAAAACCGCAGCCGTAACCATTTTGCCTTGTTTCTTAATTTGCGCGGTAAGACGATTTACCAAAGCTGTGATTTGATTTTCTCTGAATTCACGCCAGGCCTGATTTTTTGACGGATCCGGTAAGGTTAACGGATCAAAGCCGCTTTGTTTTTTAAATTCCGAGCGGCAAGTTTCGCAGTAGCAATAGTCGAATTGCGGCATTTCCGTTTTTTGCACAAGATGATATTTCGGTTGAAACCCGATGGGTAAAATGACATCCGGGAAACGTATGTAATCCAAATGAATTCCGGCCAAATCCGGGTAGGCTTCCAGGTCTTTGATGACCTGCTCTAAAAATTCGGCCACTTGCGGTTTGGAAGGACACAACCAGCGGTAATATTTTACGTAAGGCGGATCATCAATGCACGATTTACCCAGTCGATTGATCACGTACCAATCCGGATGCTCTTTGATGACCTGAGGATGATCATTCATCAGCGTCCAAATCCAGGCATGGACATCCAGGCCCGCCTTTTTCGCCAACGGCAAAATGCGCGCCAGCAGATCGCAGGGCATCTCGGCCGGGGTAGATGATTTGAACCAGACTTTCGTGCCCGCATACACTTCCAAATGAATGTGCCGAATGCCCAATCGGACAAAACGTTCCAAATAATGCAGCCATTCATCATCGCTATAATCGCAATTGGGATGCATCCAAACCCAACGTTCAAATCCGTTTTTCAGAAAAAACTCCTTTGCCATTAATAGGGACGGAATTGCGCCTGAAAGGGCAAATAAAAAATCCCTTCGTTTCACCCGTTGCCTCTTACGTTATTTTTGCATCCAAACCACATCGCCCTTTTTATTAATGTAGGCCGATTTTCCATTAATCAGTACATTGGCCAAACCGTGATGGAAACCCATGGCCTGCTCGAAATTTCCTTTAACCGTGACTCTTCCTTCATGGTCAATAAACACCCAGCGACCGGCTTTCTTTACGGCAGCCAGGTTGTCGGAAAAAGGCAAAGCATATTCATATTCGGTAGGAATGGCAATTTTTCCCTGTTTATTAATAAAGCCCCATTTATTGCCAAGCTTTACGGCTGCCAGGCCTTCGGAAAATTGACGGGCATTCTGAAATTGCGGTTCGATGACCACCTTGCCCGTTTTGTCGATATAGCCGACCAGATGATCTTTTTGAAAGCGGGCCAGGCCTTCGGAAAAAGTGGTTAGCCCCTGATACGACGTAGTAATGACCGGTTGTCCCTGATGATTAATAAATTCCCGTTGGACGTAAAGCGGAAACACGTATAAAAATTTCTTTGTGTAATTAACGGCAGCCAAACTGTCCGAAAAGGAATAGGCATATTCGAATTGAGGCGGAATAACTACTTTGTTTTGATGATCGATATAACCGTACCCGCGGTTAATCCAAAAGAAGCCAAAACGCCACGCCATTTTAACGGGCGCCACTCCCTCTTTAAAAAGTAAAGCCTGGGTATAATCAAAAGGAATGACGACCGAATCGTTCGCATTAATAAAGCCCCACAGACGATCTTTACGCACAGGCGCCAAACCTTCGGAAAAATCCATGGCATCATCATATTTTGCCGGAACCACAATTTTGCCGTTCACATCAATAAAACCCCATTTCCCGTGTGACTTAAAGCGGGCATAACCCTCTTCAAATGCCGCGCACGTTTCGAACTTTGGTGGAATCACTTCATTACCCTGTTGATCAATAAATCCGTACTTGCCGTTTTCGTAAATCAGATAACGATAGTTCACGGGCTGAGTTTGGGCAAACAGGGATTGCAATCCGAAAATCAAAAAAATACTCAATAAAAGGTACTTCCTAACTTGAGCGATTCTTAGTTAGAAGAAAAAACCTTTTGGGTATTTAAGACGTTGTGTTTATATTACTTAAAACACATAGACAATAACTAAACCCAACAACCCAAAAGGTTATAGAGAATATG
>JALWEA010000568.1 GCA_027039465.1 Calditrichia bacterium
TTTTTTTGTGAAGACAAAATTACAAAATAAAAGGACATGAATTTAAATTAAATTTTTGAAAAAGATGTGCTGTTGGACCCATCCCCGTCCCGATTCTCGGGATACCCAATTAGATGCGGGCATTTGGTGAATTGTTGAATTGAAGTGATTTTGTGCTAAATGCTGTGCAAAATCGCATAATGCTACTGAATAATTGCGGCTGAACGAAGCAATCCCATACGTCCGTTGCTGATTTGAAGGAGATTCTTCTCCCGACACGTCGGGATCAGAATGACAGGTTTGGTCTCATGTAACTATCTTAATAATCCATGGCGCATGCCATGGTTCCAAGCCTCGCAATGACAGGACTGGGAATCTCGTCAATTAACGGGCGCACACCACCGTCTGCACAAACAATGATTCCCGAATAACGATTAACGAATACACGAATAACGATTTCCCCCCATTTAACCATTAAACCATTCAACTCTTAACTTACTAATATCAATTTCCTTTTTGAATTCAGGCTAAAAACTAAAAAACTTCACCGCTTCTTTCAATTGCTCAACAAAGAAATCAATTTCCTGCTTTGTATTGTACAAATAAAAACTAGCGCGAGTTGTGGCGGCAATATTCAGCTTGCGCATAATAGGCTGCGCGCAATGGTGCCCGGCACGCACCGCAATGCCCTGCTGATCTAAAAAGTGGGATAAATCATGCGGATGCACTTCACCCAGATTAAAGGAAATAACCGCCCCACGTTCCGGCGCATTGCCGTAAATAGTCAATTCTTCGATTTCATGCATTTTTTGCAAAGCGTAGGTTGTCAGTTCCTGCTCGTAAAGGGTGATATTTTCCATGCCGATATTTTGCAAATAATCAATAGCAGCGCCCAAACCAATCGCTCCGGAAATATTGGGCGTACCGGCTTCAAATTTGTACGGAATCTCGTTCCACGTCGCCCGATCCAGCCAAACGGATTGAATCATCTCCCCGCCACCTTGATAAGGCGGCATTTCCTGCAAATATTTTTCTTTGGCGTAAAGGGCGCCTATGCCCGTCGGGCCTAACATTTTATGGCCGGAAAAAGCCAAAAAGTCGCAATCCAATTGTTGCACATCGGTCGGTAAATGAGGTACGCTTTGCGCACCGTCGAGCAAAACCGGAACATCATGTTCATGGGCGAGAGCAATAATCTTTTTAACCGGATTGATAGTTCCGAACACGTTGCTCATATTGGTTATGGCAACAAAACGAGTACGTTCGGAAAATATTTTTTCAAAACTCTTAAAATCAATCATGCCATTCTCATCAAACGGCAAAAAACGCAGTTTGGCGCCCACTTTTTGGGCTAGCAATTGCCATGGGATCAAATTACTGTGATGCTCCATTTCGCTGACAATAATCTCATCGCCTTCTTTGATAAAGGCCTCACCCCAGGATGCAGCAACCAAATTAATGGATTCCGTCGTTCCACGGGTGAAAACGATTTGCCTGGCAGCAGGTGCATTAATAAAATCGGCAATTTTTTGACGTGCTTCTTCGTAAAGCATAGTCGCCCGCTCACCCAGTGTGTGGATAGCACGATGCACATTGGCGTTATCGTTTTCGTAATAATGAGCAATAGCCTGAATTACCTGGCGAGGTTTTTGCGTCGTAGCGGCATTATCAAAATAAATTAACGGTTTTCCGTGAACTTGCTGATCAAGGACGGGAAAATCCGTACGATATTTCAACGGATCAAAAGATTGCGTAGCCAATTTAATTCCCCTTTCAAAACATATTCGTTCCGTTTAACCGAATTACCGACAGTCGATTCCTAAAAATAACCCAATTGCAATTTTGCCGCATCGGACATCATGTCCGCATTCCATGGCGGGTCCCAAACGACTTCCACATCAATGTTTCCGGCACCGGGGATTTGCATCAATCTTTCTTTTACCTGAATGGGCAACGATTGCGCTGCCGGACAACTGGGCGCGGTTAAAGTCATTTTAATGGAAATATTATTATTCTCATCGATCTGAATATCGTAAATCAAACCCAATTCGTAAATATCAACCGGAATTTCCGGGTCGTAAATGGTCTTCAGAATTTGCACCACATGTTCTCGATTAATCGGCGCTCTGACTTCTTCGCTCATTATTCTTAATCCTCCGACTCGCTCTTGTTTTCATTGGAAACTTTTGAACCGTGTTTTTCGTGCATGGCGTTGTACAACGTATGCCATGGTAAAATAGCGCATTTAACACGCATCGGGTATTCCGATACGCCTGCAAAAACGGCCAATTTACCCAATTCG
>JALWEA010000569.1 GCA_027039465.1 Calditrichia bacterium
TGTTATTGTTAAACTGTACACGGGAAAAACCCATGAAACATTCCGAAGAATATTATCAAAAATTACGCACGGCCATGGTGCAGCAACAGATAATTGCTCGGGGCGTCAAAGATCCGAGAGTGATTAAAGCAATGGAAACGGTTCCAAGGCACAAATTTTTGCCTCCGGAAGAAGCGCCGTTTGCTTATGCAGACGAGCCGCGCCCCATCGGACACGGACAAACGATCAGCCAACCTTACATTGTGGCTTTTATGACCGAGCAATTGCATTTGAAACCCACGGATCGTGTTTTGGAGATCGGGACGGGTTCCGGCTATCAGGCGGCGGTATTGGCCGAGATTGCGGATTCGGTTTTTACCATTGAAATCATTCCGGAACTGGCGCAGGAAGCAGCCAAGCGGTTGAAAGCTTTGGGGTATGATAATGTTGTGGTCAAACAAGGGGACGGTTACAACGGTTGGCCGGAAAAAGCGCCGTTCGATGCCATCATTGTTACGGCGGCTCCGCCTAAAATTCCGCCGCCGTTATTGGAACAACTTAAAAACGGCGGTACCATGGTGCTACCCGTAGGTGAATATGTTCAGGAACTGGTAGTGGTGAAAAAGTCGGCCACCGGGATGGCCATGCAAAACATTTTACCGGTACGCTTTGTACCGATGACCGGGAAAGTACAAAAAGAAAAATAAGATTAATTTCAATCAAACAAAGGATTGTTGTGCGGGAAATTGTTTCACTTTCAAATTCTGTGATCAACGGCCGACTCAAATTGCAACGATTCAGCAAGATGTTCGGTTCTCCGGTTTACAAACAAAGGAAAACAAAAATAAGTTTTGACGAATTGGAGAACATTCAGGATGAACTTTTAGCCAAAGGGGTGTTCTCACAAATTGAAGAGTCGTCCAAAAATTACTATTTAAAAATATTACCGACTATTTCTTTTAGGGAACGGCCCAAATATTGGGTGCATATTTTACTTTTCTTGCTAACCGTTTTAACAACCACCATGACCGGCGCCTTGCTGCGCGGCAGAGATCCTTTTGCTTCCTGGAGTGATTTTGCTATTGGCCTGCCATACTCGTTTGCCTTGCTTACCATTTTATTCACACATGAAATGGGCCATTATTTAACGGCGCGTTACTATAAAATCAAAGCCACCTTGCCCTATTTTATTCCCTTCTTTGTACCGGCGTTTCATCCGGGAACTTTGGGCGCTTTTATTAAAATCAAATCTCCTATTCCGCACAAAAAGGCTCTGTTTGACGTGGGTATTGCCGGACCGTTGGCCGGCTTCATTATGAGTTTGCTCTTTCTGATCATCGGCTTTGCACGCTTACCCGATACCCCCGGAATTTATGCTTATATCGAGCAAATTCATCCGTTGACCGGCGGGCACGGGGTGGATTTGGTGCTCGGCAATACGCTGCTTTACGAATTTGTGGGCAAGTTTTTTGGCGCTTCCCGTTTACCCATGGATGAAATGTACCATTTCCCGTTCATTTTTGCCGCTTGGTTCGGTTTGCTGGTTACGGCAATTAATTTGATGCCCATCGGACAATTGGACGGCGGACATATTACCTATGCCATGTTTGGTGACAGAGCCAGAGTGGTAGCTATTGCGGCTTTTTTCCTGTTGATTATCCTGAATTTTTATCTGATTTCTAATTTCAGTTCGTATGTTTGGGTACTCTGGACGATTTTGCTTTTGGTCTTTATTCGTTTCCGTCATCCGCCAACCCTGGACGATTCCATTGGCATTGATAAAAAACGGCGCATTTTAGGCTGGATTTCCTATCTGATTTTTATCGTCTGTTTTTCACCGATGCCTTTCTATATTCGCTAAAATGTATCGTTTATATTTACGATATTACAAGCGCCGGTTTATTTTATGCCCTCCGATATTATTTGTCATTAAAGCGCTGCATGCTTATTTTTATTCATGCGTCAATGAATTAAAGCAATGAGATTGTGGCCGTTAACGGTTGCGTAGGCTCAGCGGAGGTAGAAGCTATGCTTTATATTTTAATATTTGTCCTGTTTTTACTTGCTGTTTGGGGATTACTTCTTTATCTGCGCAAGTCGCAATGGGACACGATTCATCGTAACTTACTGGATTTGGAAGATCATTATGAAGGTAAGGTCATTCGTCGCGGTTTTGCCGCCCGGCCGTTTTTTTACGGAAAGATTAACGGTTATTCTTTGACCTTGAACATCAGCAGCGAAAAATTAGCCAATGAACGATTTCATTATTTTGACATTAGTTGGGTAATGCTGACCAGCGAAT
>JALWEA010000570.1 GCA_027039465.1 Calditrichia bacterium
TCAGAAATAAAGGTATTGAAGTTTTGATAGCCTAGGGAAAAGAGTTTCTTTATGGGCAAAGATCAATTAATCGAAAAATTCATTTCCATGGCTCGGCAGGTTGAAACAACAGTTGAGGTAATCAACAAGTCTGCCAAAGATCTGGAAAAGGCTCTGCTGAAAGCCACATCCGGTGAAGGCGATATCGTCTTCGCTAAACCTGACGATCTTGATCCGCAATTATTCGAGCTCTTCCGCAAAAATGAACGCATCATCGAAAATCCGACGGACGAACAATTAGCCGGAGCAAGATATGGCGTTACCGACTGTTTTGCCGGTGTTGCGCGTACCGGCTCGGTTTGCGTTGCAATGACGGAAAAAATGGGTGGTTCGTACAGCCTTTTTCCTGCCGAGCATATTGTGGTTATGGATGCGGACACGCTGGTGGCTAGACCAAGGGATGTTTTCGAACAAAATCCGCTAAAAGAAAAGGCCATGAACCGAGACTTTGTCTTTATTAGCAGTTCCAGCGCCACGGCGGATATGGGGCCGTTGGTGCGCGGCGTACATGGCCCTGGCAAATTGCATGTGATTATTTTGAAGTGAAGGGAGTTGGAAGGGGATAAAGTTGCTAAGTGATCAAAGTGAGTTAAAGTTGATAAGTGCCTAAAATGCCTAAAGTGGGCTAAAGTTACTCGAGTGACTAAAGTGATAAGTGAGCTAAAATGCATAGAGTGAACTAAAGTCCCCAAGTGTATAAAGTTAATTAAAGTTTCTAAGTGATTAAAGTGAGCTAAAGTTGATAAGTGCCTAAAGTGATTTAGAGTTGGGTAAAAGAGATGGCTCGGTATTTTCAAAGCAAAAATTTACAAACGGAGCCAAAATTTTAGGCACTTTTAACTTTGAAACTTTAGTTCACTTTCAACTTTAGACACTTATTTAGTGTAAAAAACCAGAGCAAAAGATGAAAACAAATGTAGACCCTAAAAAAATTCATCCCCGCGAAGTGGCGGATAAGAGCATCGACAGCAACCTGCAAAAAGCCATTGCCATGGCGTTGGAAGTGGAAAGCGATGCTGTGCGCCACAATACGCAATCCTTCAATAAAAACCGCTACGTGGCAACGGCCCGGATCGACGATTACGAGCAATTAAAGGACAGAGCTCGTAAAATCAAGGAAGAATCAATCGAGAATTTACCCCATTTGATCAGAACGTTGGAGCAAGCGGTAAAGGCTAATGGTGGCCATTTTTATTTGGCTAAAGATGCAGCGGAAGCAAGGGAATACGTTACGAATGTTTGTTTACAGCACGAAGTCAAGTTAGCCATTAAGGCGAAATCGATCACCTCGGAAGAAATAAAATTAAATGATGCTCTGGAAGCGGAAGGTATTGAAGTGGCCGAGACCGATTTGGCCGAATTTATTTTACAGGTATCGAAGGAGCAACCTTCCCATATTGTGGCACCGGCTATTCATCGTAGCCGCGAGCGCATTTCCGAATTATTCAAAAGTCATTTTAAGACGGATTTGCCGCTGGAAACCGGTGAAGATTTGACCAAATTTGCCAGAGACATTCTGCGTAAAAAGTTCTTGTCCGCCGATGTGGGTATTTCAGGCGCCAATGTGATTGCAGCGGACACCGGCACCTTATTATTAGTTGAAAGTGAAGGCAATATCCGCATGACCACACAAGCGCCTTCGCTGCACATCGCCATTGCCGGCATCGAAAAAGTGGTTCCGACAAGGCAAGACCTGATTCCTTTTCTGGAATTGTTAGCACCCAGTGCGACAGGGCAGCCTTTAACATCTTATACGCAAATCATCCGACCACCTTTGAAAATTCCACCGTTCTCGTTTACAGGCAAAGAGAAAAAAGAACGGGAATTCCACTTGGTTCTGATCGATAACGGACGGATGCAAATGCGCGATGATCCGGTTTTCAGAGAAGCGCTTTATTGCATTCGATGCAGCGCTTGCATGAATGTTTGCCCTAATTTTCAGGTTCTCGGCGGGCATGCCTTTGGCGGTGAAACCTATACCGGCGGCATTGGCGGTAGTTGGGAAGCATGGACCGGAAATTTGGAAAAGGCGGCTTTCAGTGAACTGTGTACCGGTTGTTCGCGTTGTGTGCCGCAATGCCCGGTTAAAATTGATATCCCTTGGCTGAATGAGAATCTGCGCTATCGCTTGAATAAGAAAAAAGGTACCGGCTTGCAGAAGGAATTCTTTGCCAATTACTGGCTGACTGCCGAATTGAGCAGTGCGTTTGCTCCGTTGTCGAATAAAATCGCCAATACAAAACCGGTTAAAATTCTTACCGAAAAGTTGATAGGGGTTGATAAGCGGCGGGATTTGCCGGAATTCAAAAAAGAAACATTGGTTAAAAAATCAAAAAAGGTCAGCGCTAATCCGGTTGAACAACCCGTGGCCAAAGCCTTGTTGTTTACCGATGTTTACACCAATTATTTAAGGCCGGATGCCGGGGTAGCCGTTCTGAAAATATTGCAGGCAATGAATGTGGAAGTCCGGATTGGAAAGGTCTTGGCCGAAGGTAGGGCGGCGCTCTCTCAGGGCTTGTTGGATGTCACCGAAAAACGGGCTAAAAAAACAATGGCCTATTTGACAAGCCATTTAAATCAGGGCAGGGAAATTGTTGTGGTCGAACCGTCTGTGCTGGCTCTGTTCCGTCGCGATTATGCCCATTTCATTAAGGATAAAGATCAATTTAAAAAACTTGTCAGCAAAAGTTTTGATTCAATCGAGTACATTTATCGGATTCTCAAACAACGCGGTTCGCAATTTTCTACACTTTTTGATTCGGAAAAAATAAAGAAGCATCCGGCAGTGTTTTTCCACAGTCATTGCCAACAACGGGCGATTGGTGCGGAAAAAGCTACCATGGAATTATTAAACGATTTGGGTTTCAAAGTTATTACTTCTTCGGTTGAATGTTGTGGAATGGCCGGTAGTTTTGGTTACAAAAAAGAATTTTATGACGTAAGTATTCGGGTCGGTGATGAATTAGCGCGGCAGATCGATGAAGCCAAAAAGGCAAACGACGGGATGATTATCTTGGCGACCGGCGCTTCCTGCGATGAACAGATTCGCGGACTCAAAGGGCAAGATGTCATTCATCCGGCCGAATTATTGGTAAAGTTTTTGAAGTGATGCTTCTAACCAAAAATTAAAATTAAATTTCAGTGAAAATCAGAAGCTGAAAAAGGAGAACAAATGTCCGGGATTAATTTTGCAGCATTTGATTTGGGCGCGGAAAGTGGCCGTGCAATGGTCGGAACTTTTAAAAATGACAAGCTTTCTCTGCTGGAACTCCACCGCTTCCCCAATAAACAAATAAATATTGATGGTCATTTTCATTGGGATGTGCCTTATCTTTTTAATGAAATAAAAACGGGATTGGCAAAAATATCCAAGGCCGGTCTTGGCGTGTTGGGTATTGGCATCGATACCTGGGGTGTGGATTTCGGTCTTTTGGACGCACAAGACAAGCTCATTGAAAACCCGTTTACTTATCGTGATTCCCGTACGAATGGTGTGATGGAAAAAGTATTTCAAAAAATATCCAAACGTGATTTGTACGAACGCACCGGCATTCAATTTTCACAGATTAATTCAATTTACCAACTTTACAGCATGCTGGGCAGTAATGTTCTGGAAAAAGCCCATAAGCTGCTGTTCATGCCGGATCTGTTCAATTTTATGCTTACCGGCGAAAAATTTTCGGAATACACCATTGCTTCCACTTCTCAAATGCTGAATGCCAAACAGCGAACATGGGATATGGAATTGTTGGATATTTTAGGTTTACCCAAAGAAATCATGGCTACGATTATTAAACCCGGGGAAATTATCGGGGAATTAACTTATGAAGTCCGACAGATGGTAAATATGATTTATGTTGATGTTATCGCCGTGGGCGCTCATGATACCGCTAGTGCGGTGGCGGCAGTCCCCATGCATGGCGATAATACGGCTTATCTTAGTTCGGGAACCTGGTCGCTTTTGGGAATTGAGTCGCCTGAGCCCTTAATAACGGATAAATCGTTTGAATACAGTTTTACCAACGAAGGTGGCGTAAATAACGATTATCGTTTTCTAAAAAACGTAACGGGCTTGTGGCTGTTGCAGCAGGCACGAAAGCAGTGGAGCAAACAAGGCACGACGTATGAATATGCAGAACTTACGCAAATGGCCGAAAAAGCGGAACCTTTTTATGCCATCATCAATCCGGATGATCTTTCTTTCCTAAATCCACCGGATATGTTGAAGGCTATTGCCGACTTTTGTAGTAAAACGGGGCAGCAAATTCCACAGAGCCCTGCGCAATTCACTCGAATAATTTTGGAAAGTCTGGCTTTAAAATACCGCTTTATTGTGGAAAAAATTAACGAAATAACGGGCAATCAAATTGAAGTGTTGCATATTGTGGGCGGGGGCTCACTAAACAGCCTGCTCAATCAGTTCACAGCCGATGCTCTTAATATACCGGTCATTGCCGGGCCGGTCGAAGCTACGGCACTTGGTAATATTTTAGTGCAATTGATTGCCAAAGGGGCCATCAACAATTTGGATGAGGGAAGAAGGCTTGTTAAAGAATCATTTGAGCAAAAAGAATTTATGCCTAAGAATAAAGGGGCCTGGGATGAAGCTTATGCCAAAGCCCGAACGCTATTTGAGTGAGAAAAAATATTATGTCACCGCTGCATGATCCGAATTTTTCTGAGAATGTAAAATTATTTCAAAAGAAGCGGGAGAAGAAAGGACAGAACCATCGGGAAGCCGAAGAACAATTGCGCAATCCGCTTTATTGTAGCGCCATGATGGGGGAAACCGGCATTGCCGGGAAGTTTCCTCAAACGCCGATGTCATTAGAGCGGGAATTCAGTGGTTGGAACGGCACCTGACACAAAAACCGTGTTCAGCTTTTATCATCATGCAGTGTCCCGATGAATAAAATTAGAAACAACATAATTTAGCAGGAGGAAAGAAATGGATGCATTAGGATTAATCGAGACCAAAGGACTCGTTGGATTGATTGAAGCTTCGGATGCGATGGTTAAGGCAGCACGTGTTAAATTGGTGGCTTGGCAACAAATCGGTGGGGGATATGTTACGGCTATGATTCGTGGCGATGTGGCTGCTTGTAAAGCTGCAACCGATGCCGGAGCTGCCGCCGCAGAACGTGTGGGTGAATTGGTCTCCGTGCACGTTATTCCGCGCCCACATGCTGATTTGGAAGATGTGTTTCCGATTAAAGTAAAATAGAAGCCGGATAATCGATACTTGAAAATTGGGAATTGAAATATTTTTGAATATCCAATATCCAATGTCCAATGTCCAAGTTTTACCAAAGATGAAGTAGCCAACTTGGAAATTGGAAATTCCGTGTTGGAAATTGGAAATTGAATTAATTTTGAATAACCAATATCCAATGTTCAATAACCAATGTTCAAGTATTACCTGAGAAGAAGTGGAAAACTTGGAAATTGGAAATTCCGTGTTGGATATTGGACATTGAAGTATTTTTGAATAACCAATATCCAATTACCAATAACCAATGTACAAGTTTTAACTGAGATGAAGTGGCGAACTTGGAAATTGGACATTCCGTGTTGGAAATTGGAAATTGAGATTTTTGAATAACCAATGTCCAACGTCCAATAATCAATGTTCAAGTATTACCTGAGAAGAAGTGGCAAACTTGGGACTTGGACATTCCGTGTTGGAAATTGGAAATTGAGATTTATGAATAACCAATATCCAATATCCAATGACCAATAACCAATGTACAAGTATTATCTGGGAAGAAGTGGCGAACTTGGAAATTGGACATTCCGTGTTGGAAATTGGAAATTGAGATTTCTGAATAACCAATATCCAATGTCCAATAATCAATGTCCAAGTATTAACTGGGAAGAAGAGGCGAACTTGGAAATTGGAAATTCCGTGTTGGAAATTGGAAATTGAATTAATTTTGAATAACCAATGTCAATGTCCAAAAATTTGATTAAATGGGGATTTGATCTTGCAGTTAACAGAAGAACAAATAAACCGCATTGTAAATGAAGTGGTGGAAACGCTCAAACAGGGTTCGGCCAAGCCCCAAGCGGCAAAGGGCAATGATGGCGTTTTTACGGATATGAACGATGCCGTGGAAGCAGCGTATGTCGCCTTTCTGGAATTTAGAGAGCACAGCATCCAATGCCGTAAAAAATATATTGATGCAGTCCGGCAAATGGCTCTTGACCACAAGGAAGAGCTGGCTAAAATGACGGTTGAAGAAACAGGTATGGGACGCGTGGATCATAAGATTCAGAAGTATATCAACGCCGCAAAAAACAGTCCGGGTGTGGAGGAACTGCAACCCGAAGCTTGGTCGGGTAAAAACGGTTTAGCGCTTGATGAATATGCTCCGTTTGGCGTCATCGGTAATATTACGCCAAGTACACATCCTGGCCCTGTGATGATTAACAATATCATCAATCAATTGGCAGGGGGGAACACCATTGCGTTTAATCCCCATCCTAGTGCAAAAAAATTAAATGCCCGTGTTATTCAGCTTGCCAATCAGTACATGATTAAAAAAGGCGCACCGCCGAATTTAGTAACCTGTGTAGCCGAACCAACTCTAGAGACGGCAAAAATCTTGTTTGGTCATCCTAAAGTGGAATTGCTTTCGGTTACCGGTGGGCCGGCCGTGGTCGATTTGGCTATGAAATATCCCAAAAAGGTGATTGCCGCCGGACCGGGTAATCCGCCGGTGCTCATTGATGAAACGGCGGATCTGAATTTGGCAGCCAAAGAAATAAGCATGAGCGCCAGCTATGACAATAATATTTTGTGCATTGCCGAAAAAGAGATTTTTGTGGTTGAATCGGTTTTTGATCGGTTTATGGAAGCCTTTGAGAAAGCCGGCAATTACCGTTTAACGACGGAATTAATGGATCGTTTGGCCGAGAAAGCGCTGCAAAAATCCGGTGATGAATATGCCGTGAATCGTACGTTTGTGGGCAAGCAGGC
>JALWEA010000571.1 GCA_027039465.1 Calditrichia bacterium
GTTGCGTTTTTACTTTTGTACCGGCCGGAATATCGCCCAGGATTGCCACGGAATCAATCAGCGTTACCAACGAATCGGAACATCGGGCCGTAATTTTTACCTGATGCGCATCCTGCCAGTGCGCTTTGTTTTCCAAAGAAAGAGTCCAATGAATCGTTTCTCCCGGATCAATTTGCCCGTTGCCGTTTTCATCTTGCAGCGAAAGCGAATCGCCAAGCATGTGAAGGCCGGGCAAATATTGCGGAGCAATGGCATTGTACACGTTCACTCTTCCGCTGCCTAGCAGATCGGCGCCCAACGGATCGGCCGCTTGCAACAGACGATTGATCAAAGAATCGTTCGGCAGTTCCGGGAAAAACGCTTTTAAAAGGGCAAACGAACCGGCCACCACCGGGCTGGCCATGGAAGTGCCCGCCCAGGAAGCGTAGCCGCCTTTGTAATAATGAATGGTGCTGAAAATGGATTGCCCTGGCGCGCTGATATCAATCACATGCCCGTAATTGGAAAACCAGGCTTTATGATCGGTCGGGTCCAAGGCTGCCACGGTGATGACATTATCCAAATCGCTGGGATAAAAATGTTTATGATCGTTATTATTGTTGTCATTACCGGCCGCTGCCACCACGATAGCGCCGTATTTTTGAGTGACCAAGTTAATCAAATCCTGCGCTTCCTGAGAAAAACCGCTGCCTCCCCAGGAACAATTAATGACATCCGCGCCCAATTTGGCCGCGTACAGAACGCCATCATAAGCATTGTACAAATAGCCGTGCTTGTAATCATCATCGCGGCTTTGCTTGGTGCCGATGATGCGATAATTGCGCGCAATGCCGCTGATCCCGACGTCATTATCCGGAATGGCTCCGGCAATACCGGACACATGCGTACCATGGCTTAGAATTTCATTGGAACCGGCCGCCGGAGGTCGAATGTCATTATCGCCGTTGGTCGAATCCGAGGCCATGGAAAAATCCCAACCCAAAATATCATCGACAAAACCGTTACCGTCATCGTCCACGCTGTTGTAATCACTGTCCGTTACCTGCCCGTCGCCATCAATATCTTCACCCGGATTTACGTACAAAACCGGCCCGATTTCCGGGTGCAGATAATCGATGCCCGTATCCACTATGCCGATCAATACCGGAGGCGCATCCTGCGGCATTTTGCTTTTCAACGACCAGGCATAATCGGCCATGATGCGTTTTAAATACCACTGGCGATCAAAATAAGGATCGTCCGGAACGGTGGGCGGGATGGGAGCGGCGATTTTAATCACGGGTTCTTCTTCGGCCAAGCGCACCTCGGCAAGCGAGGCAAAAGCGCGACGCGCCTCTTTTAATAAGGATGATTTTTGCAAATGGAGACGATATATTTTGGTGAAATCGACGCCGTTAAATACGTCCCGTTCGTCGGCCGATTTCAACCAGCGTTCCACCTTAACGACATGGTAGGTTTCAAACAGGCGATTGAGTTCTCCGGATACTTTCGAACGGATTTTTGCGGCAGGACCCGTGGGCCAGGCCGAAGCCCCGGAGTTTAACGAGACAAGGAGATGATTCGAATAATATTCCTGTGCCGCCAGCGCTTGAATTCCAAAAAACAAAAGAAAAAAACAGAAAGTAAATTTTTTTAACATAAATTTTTCCGATCCTGCACAAAGAGAATTTACGATTTGGATTTGCTTAAAAAGACACGATGCCTTTCGATTATTGACATTCGCGAGATTGCCCTTCTAAGTTCCGCTTTAGCGGAAGGAAGAATCCCTACTAGTATTCTGGACCGCTGCCGCTTTGAAGGAGATTGTTTCACTCGTTTCTCGTTACTATTGACATGCAGTGGGCTGTCACTCTGAATCCCGATTTTCGGGATGAAGGCCCCCTAACATTATTCATGGCCATTGCTGCTTTGGAGTGGATTCTTCGCTGCGCTACTATTGACATGCCATCTTCTTAACCCATCCCCGGCCCTTCCCTGCGACCCGCAGGGAAGGGTGCCCCTTTAGGAATGGCCATTTGGCGAACTAATGAGTTGAAATCGTTTTTTGCCCAATTATGTGAATGATCACCTCCGCTTGCCGTACCAGCTTCCGGGTAGAGCGGTTTGTTACCGCCCCGCTCCCCCACAGACCCGGACGAGCGGTTTTCCCGCATCCGGTTCCTGCTAATTCGGATTCGCTGAAAGATAACTATGGTATCTTCCACCCGTTTGTCAAGAAACTCCCGCAATCGACTATGCGGTTCCTGGCTCTCTGCTATCTGTAATTCTTG
>JALWEA010000572.1 GCA_027039465.1 Calditrichia bacterium
CCCCTTCTTACATGTCGGATAAATTCGGTTTTATTTTTTTTATTTGCAAAGATCTTTTTTCTTAATAACTTTAATATACAAGGGGGACGCAAGGTGCTTTGGTGGATTTTGCCCAGTGAAGCAAGCATCTGAGGTTTGAGTAAAATAATTTGTATTAAACCACCTGTAACTTTGGTTTTGGACAAAATTCAACGAACTGCTTTGAGTCCCCCTGCGAGGGGGATTTAGGGGGTCTGAAACAACTTTTTCTCGTCCGCGTCCGTTTTTTTCCGTCAATTCCCTACCCCGGCTTTGTCATTCCGAGTCACGCTCCTGCGGGACGAGGAATCCCTAACATTATTCAGCCATTTCCTGCAACGATGTATTGTGATTTTGAGACGCGTTGTGGAGTCGTCCCGACGTGATGGAAAAGGATTGGCGGATGATTAATTTTTTCCACCCCCTGCTGTCCCCCTCGTAGGGGGACGCAAAATGCTTTGGTGGTTTTTGCCCGGTGGGAAAATTGATCCGACAATTTGTAGAAGAAACGAACACCGAACTACCTCAAAATTTGGTATTGAGCACAATTTTACAAACAACTTTTTGTCCCCCTAAGAGGGGGATTTAGGGTGCTAATGGGCAGGTTGCTGCTTTTTAGGGGATCGCCACGTCGCTAAAGTTCTTTGGTACATTCAGATTTGTTGGAGTGTTGACAATTGAAAATCGATCATTTTAGGTTTTATTTGTTAAAAAATTCGATTATTTAAACTTCAAACCAACAATCCGCATTTTGATGCTATTTTCTCCGAAACGCATTTTGAAGTTACAGGCTCAAAATTTAAATCAATTTACGAATTTCATTCAATCTCAAATCACGAGCCTACATCTCCGCTTCCTGTTTCAATCGCCGCCATTCGGGTAAAACCATGAACAAGGTTACCAAAAACGAAAGACTGTCGGCTACGGGGAATGAAAGCCACACGCCGTCCAATCTTAAAAAATAAGGCAGGATTAACAACAAAGGCAAAAGGAATAAGATCTGCCGCGAAAGGGCCAAAATAAAAGCGGGCAGCGCTTTGCCCACGGCCTGAAAATAGGCGGCGCCAATCATTTGAAATCCGACCAACGGGGTTAACAAAATAATAATGCGCATGGCATGCGCACCCAGGGAAACCAATTTGGGGTCTTTGCTGAATAATGTGAACAGCGGATGGGCAAAAATCATCAGAAAAGCAAAAATTCCAACAACGATCAGCGTGGAATAAATGACGGAAAGCCGAATGGTTTCGCGCACCCGTTTGTAAATTTTTGCGCCGTAATTGTAACCCGTGATCGGCAAAAAGGCCTGAACCAAACCGACCAGCGGCATAAAAGTCATGCGCATTATGCGGTTAATAACACCGTAAGCGGCAACGGATAATTCTCCGCCAAAGGCGTACAAGCTGTGGTTCAAAATGGCGGCTAAAACGCTGGCCGCTCCGTGGCGGGCCATGGACGAAGCGCCGATGGCTAATGTTTCTTTAACAATGGCAAAATCGGGCATTAAATTTTTCAAACGAAATTTTAAAATGCTGCGCCCGCTGTAAAAATAGTAAATCAAAAAGAGAAAAGTTAATAATTGGGAAACATCACTGGCAATGGCGGCTCCGCGCACACCCAGCTTGAACAGGAAAATGAAAATGGGATCAAAAATAATGTTCAATACCGCAGCCATGATCATGGTAATCATGGCAATCTTGATATTGCCTTCCGCCCGATTAAGGTTATTGAAAACCATGTCAAACATTAAAAACGGCGTACCGGCCATAATGTACACGTAATAATCCTTGGCATAAGGTACCATGGCTCCCTGTGATCCGAACAGAAAAAGCAATTCGTTCATAAATAAATAGCCAACTAAAACGATCAGACCGCTGCCGACCAAATTCAGAAAAATCACATTACCGAAGGCTAACTGCGCGCCTTCAATATCGCGGGCGCCCAAACGGCGGGAAACAATGGAAGCGGCGCCGATGCCAAGTGTTTGAGCCGATGAAAAGATGAGCATCTGAATGGGCATTACGATGGAAATACCGGCAATGGCCAACGAGCCGAGGCCGCGTCCCACGTAGATAGTGTCCACCACGTTGTACAGGGCCATGGCCAGCATGCCCACGGTGGCCGGTATCGAAAGGCGAAAAAGTAACGGCCCTATTTTTTCTTCGCCCAAGGCGCGGCTTCTTTTTTCGGGTTTGTCCATGTTTGTAACTTTATTGTTTTCGGCGGAAAGACAGGTGCGCTTTCCCGGCC
>JALWEA010000573.1 GCA_027039465.1 Calditrichia bacterium
GGTATGCTTCACGCTTTGACGCCGACGTTAACAAAATTAAAGACTACCGTAAACAGGCGCGCAAACTGGAAGCCAAAATTGATGATTACCGCTTGGACTTGCGTAAAGACATCAACAAAGTTCTAACCAAAGAACAACGCCTTTATTTTACGAACGGAGGCTATGGCTGGTGGGATTCCGATAACGGTTGGTGGCATCAGCGCGGTCGGTATTCAACCGGAATGTCCGGTAGAATGATGAACTACGATCGCTGCAGATGGTAAACGAAAGCTTGGCGCGGGCTTGCCCGCGCCTTTAATTAATTTCAAATAGTAAGGGGTTGAATATGAAGAAAAAGAATATTTTAACAATGGCTGTGCTTGGTTTCCTCATTTGGCAATCGGCGCTTTTGGCACAAAATATTAAAACCGTTCTTGGGACTGTGGGCAAAGAACATATAATCGGCAAACAACTGGTTATTTGTGAACTGGGTAGCCAAGCCTGTATGTTTTTGGATGTAGATCCCAACTTGCATATTAGTATTGACGGGAAAACCTATAAACCGCAAGACTTACAAGTCGGTTGGTATGTGAAGGCGCAGGTCGAAAAGCGCAAAAACGGAGACAAAGTGATCACCGGCCTGGAAGTTGATCCGAGCAAAACAGTGATTTGTTTTTCCGAATTGAGCAATGTACAAAGTGCAGCGGTTGAAAAGTTATTAGCTCAAACTAAAGGAATTAAAAAAGTGACCCTTTATTTAAAGTCAAAACAGGTCTATTTGGAATACGATCCGTCTATTATCTCTTACCAGCAAATTGAAAAAGTAATTACGGGAAACGGATACAAAATTGAATAAGATAAGGAGAATACAATTATGAAAGAGACGAAATACGGGTTCAGCAAAAAAGTAAATTTAAACTTTGACCAGGCATTGGAAAAAGTAAAAACCGAATTGCAAAATCAAGGTTTTGGTGTGGTCAGTGAAATCGCCATGCACCAGACATTAAAAAATAAATTGAATGTGGACTTTAAGCCCTATGTTATTTTAGGTGCTTGCAATCCGCCTAATGCCTACAAAGCGTTGGAGGCAGAGGAGCAAATAGGATTATTGTTGCCGTGCAATGTTATTGTTTACAATAATGCCCAGAATGAAACCATTGTTGCAGCCATTAATCCGGTGGCCGTTATGGCTTCCACCGAAAATGCGGTTGTGGATCAAGTAGCCCAGGATATTCTGAAAAAACTGCAAACAGTTATTGAAAATCTTTAATTTGGAACTGTCGGCAAATTGGAAAAAGCAGATTAGCGGGAATAATTTATAAACCCTGAAGAATTGTAGGATAAGCACGCACGGTAAAGCCGTCAAAGTATTGTTACTCCTTTGACGGTCTTTCACCGTGCTTTTTATTTGCCAAGCTTCGGAACTGTTAGCCGTGGCTAATGGCCTGAGAGCGGGAAAGGTTAATTGAAATAGTTTTTACTGTGGCCGCAATTAAGATTAAATTTAGTCAAAATGAATGGAGAAGTAAAAGTCATGGTTCGAAATGATCGTATTTACGAAGAACTGCATGAAAGTTTAGCTCTGCTAAAAATTCTTGCCCTAAGCTCTGCAAGCATCAAAAAAGGAAAATACAAACCCGCACAAAAGGCATTTGAAGATATCCGCAAGAAAATTGCAGGGAAAAGAACTCAATGAAATTTCATGTCTTTTTGGTGACCGATGTGGTGCGTGATGTTTTCTAAATCCGAGAAAAAGTCGCTTTATCAAACACCAAAAAATAAAATCTTTATTTACGGCGCAATCTTCACGCAAGCCGGGGTGGCGATGGTGGATTGCCTGAAAAGAAAAGTAAGCAAGCCCGTTTTTGCATCTCTTCGAAAAACAACCAAATCTTTGCTTTTTTGATTGGCCACGATCAAAAAACGTCCGTCCGGACTGAGCGTAAAATTACGCGGCCAGGAACCACGAACGGATTCGCTTCCCACAAAATTAATTTGGCCGTCTTGCTGCACGCCGAAAATGGCGATACTTTCATGTCCGCGATTGGAAACGTAAAGAAATTTCCCGTCAGGACTTAAATGAATATCGGCCGGGTAATTGGTACCCGTGAAACCCTGTGGAAGGGTGGAAACGGTTTGCAAATGCCGCAGCGTTCCGTTATCCGGTTCAAAAGAAAATACCTCAACCGTGTTGTTCAGTTCGTCGGCCACAAATAAAAATTTACCATCTTTTGAAAACACCGTGTGCCTCGGCCCTGCACCGAGTGCCGTTTGAACGGTTTTATCTTTTAATAAACGCAATTGTCCGCTGAGCGGGTCGAACCCTAAAACGGACAGACGATCGGTGCCCAAATCGGCCACCACGGCGAAATGATGCGTAGGATCGAGATTGATGGAATGCACGTGCGAAGCGTCCTGCCGTTGTTTGTTAGGCCCGGAACCTTCAAATCGGATGACGGAAACCGGAGAACCCAAATGCCCGTCACTCTCAATCGGCAAAGACATGGCCGTACCGTCCAAATAATTGTTCAACAGTAAAAAACGGTCTCCCTGCGTCACGATCAAATAACAGGGTGCGCGTCCATGTGAAGCAACCTGATTGATTAACTGCAAATCACCGTTTTCTTTTACCTTAAATGCCGAAACTGCACCTTGCGGTTTGCCCTGCCATTCCGATAATTCATTAACGGCAAACAAATAACGCCCGTCGGAAGAAAAGCGTAAATAAGACGGATTGGAGATATGCGGGATCGTTTTTAAGTATTGCAACGAACCGGTTTTTGTATTTAATACATAGCGTTCGATACCTTGTGAATCGGCCGAAGTGTAAGTTCCGACATAGATATTCATTTCGGAAGTTCCTCTTTGTTTACAACCCGTTTCAAAAAGAATAAAAGCCAACAAGAAAAAAACGAATAAAAAATACTTCATAATCGCATTCCGATAAATTTAACCTACTTAAAGTGACTTGGCATTAATATAATGAGAGAAGTAAAAAGAATGAAAAAATTTTAACCATTCGGTACAAAGATAATTACCCGAGGCAATGTTTTTACCGCTTTATTAAATCTTTTTCCCTAAAAATACCTGCCCGAACCAATACGAAGGCTGCCGGAAAAATCTTTGAATTAAATAGCAATTCTTTCCTATATTCGTTGCAATTAAAAACAGCTTCGAAATATTACCGGAAAAAGAAATATCGATACATGGAATTTCGTTTTCGAATTAAAGCAAATTTTATTATCTTTGCCTTTGTTCTTTTTACAGGGGTGACGGCATGCTCTTCCACGGTGCGTTTCGCAGGGCAGGACACGGTACGCATTCATCAGCCCTTGCACCGGAAGCAATTCAAAGTAGGGCAGACCTTCATCGGTCAATGCTCTTATTATGCTTCCGAATTTCACGGGCGCAAAACGGCCAACGGTGAAATTTACAACATGCATGCCATGACGGCAGCGCATCGAACTCTGCCTTTTAACACCATTTTGGAAGTGGAAAATTTGGCCAACGGAAAAAAGGTCAAGGTTCGGGTGAATGATCGCGGGCCTTTTAAAAAGAACAGAATCCTGGATGTTTCGTTAGCTGCGGCAAAAGCGCTGGGCATGATCGGAACAGGCACAGCCAAGGTAAAAATTACGATTGTTCAATTGGGTAAATAATAAAGAGATCAAAATAAAAAAATGGAGGCATAAATGGCATACACTATTGTAACGGATGACAATTTCGAAAAAGAAGTTCTGCAATCGGATATTCCGGTTTTGGTTGATTTTTGGGCAGAGTGGTGCGTTCCCTGTAAAATGGTGGAACCTGTTGTGGATCAGATTGCTCAGGAATATGCCGGCAAACTGAAGATCGGTAAAGTGGATGTGGACAGCAATCCTGGCATTTCCATGAAATATGGCATTCGTTCCATTCCCACATTATTGATTTTCAAAAACGGGCAACCGGTTGATCAAATCATTGGTGCAGTGCCCAAAAAGAATATTTTGCAAAAATTATTACCGCACCTTTAAAATTCAATCAAAATAGCCACATTTTAAAGAAGAGCTTTAAATAACTTCAAGCTCTTCTTTCTTTTTTGAGCAAACAAAGGACTGACATGGCAAAACCCGTTTTTCAAACCGCCGAATTTTACAAAACCGTGGTTCGGTCTCAGGATATTCCCAAATCCGTTTATCCCGAAGTGGCTTTTATCGGGCGCTCTAATATTGGAAAGTCATCGCTGATTAACGCGGTTCTTGCTAAAAAGAATCTGGCACACACTTCGTCCGCACCTGGAAAAACGCGCGGCATCAATTATTTCTTGGTGGATCAAAAATATTTTTTTGTGGATTTGCCAGGTTACGGTTTTGCCAAACTACCCAAATCGGAACGACTCAAATGGCAACAGCTCATCGAAACCTACCTAACCGATTCTAAAAATTTAAAATTAATTTGTCTGTTAATGGACAGTCGACACGATCTCATGGAGAGCGATTTGGAAATGGCCCGCTGGCTGCAATATCACGAACGGCCTTTTTGCATCATTCTAACCAAAACCGATAAAATTTCCGGGAATGCGTTAACGAAGGTAATGGCGAAGTATAAATCTTATTTTCCCGACCATCATGTTTTGCCATTCTCAATTAAAGCTAAAAATTTGATAAAAAGCACTGCACTATTTATTAAACAATCATTAAGTTAAATTTTAACTAACTTTGGGGCTCTGATTTTCAAAATGTATTAAGAACTTATTGAGGATCGGGTTCAACATTTTTAATTAATAAACTTTGGTTTTTAAGTTTCACAATATTTGATTAAATTTCGATTACGGAATAACAGCATGGCGTTTGTGAGCCTATTTCAGGACTTAATAAAAGGAGATTTGTTTTGACCAAAAGGAACGGGGATATTCTCGAATCGAAATTCAATTTTTCTTCGGAATTAGCACGGGAAAATCGCACGTATTGGGAGAAAGAAAAAGAACGGATCAAAAACGAACGCAAAACCATCCATTTGGGCGGCGGCCCAAAAAATATCGAAAGACAACATGCCAAGAATCGTTTAACCGCCCGTGAACGCATCAAACATCTCCTTGATCCGAACAGTCCTTTCTTCGAATTGGGCACTTACGCCGCTTATGATATGTATCGGGAATGGGGCGGTGCACCGGCCGCAGGAACGGTTTGCGGTTTGGGTTACGTGGAAGGGCGATTGGTAATGATTATTGCCAACGATGCCACGGTTAAAGCCGGTTCCTTTTTTCCCATGACCGCCAAAAAAGTGATTCGCGCTCAAACCATCGCTTATAAAAATCATATTCCAACAATTTATCTGGTCGATTCGGCCGGAATCTTTTTACCGTTGCAGGAAGATGTTTTTCCGGATCAGGACGATTTCGGTCGCGTATTTTATTTGAATGCCCGTATGAGCGCCAAAGGCATTCCGCAAATTACGGCTATCATGGGCATGTGTGTGGCCGGCGGCGCCTATTTACCGGTTATGACCGATAAAATTCTAATGACAGAAGGCAGCGGTTTGTTTTTGGGAGGCCCGGCCTTGGTTAAAGCGGCCATCGGGCAGGTGGTTTCCGCGGAGGAATTGGGCGGGGCGCAAATGCATGCCGAAATCAGCGGAACGATTGATTTTAAAGAACCCGATGATCCTTCCGCCTTAAAGCACATTCGTAAATTGGTACGCCAAATGGGTAATCCCAAGCCTTCGCCTATTCGTAAAATCGAAAGCCAGGATCCCAAATATCCCATTAGCGATTTGTACAAAATCATGCCGTTTAATCCGACGCAGGAATACGACACACGGGAGATCATTGCCCGCCTGGTGGATAATTCCGAATTTATTGAATATCGCAAAGAATACGGTCAAACGCTGGTTTGCGGTTACGCGCACATCGGCGGCTATCCGGTGGGCATTATTGCCAACCAAAAAAAGCACATCCGCCGCAAAGGGAGACCGCCTGAATTCGGAGGCGTGATTTACACGGAAAGCGCCGAAAAAGCGGCCCGTTTCATTATGGATTGCAATCAGAACAGTATTCCTTTACTGTTCATTCATGATGTGAATGGTTTTATGGTCGGCAAAGAAGCGGAGCAGAGCGGCATTATTAAAGCGGGCGCCAAAATGGTGAACGTGGTTTCCAATTCGGTGGTGCCTAAAATTTCATTAATTATCGGCGGCTCGTACGGCGCGGGCAATTACGCCATGTGCGGCAAGGCTTATGATCCCAATTTCATTTATTCCTGGCCCACGTCCAAATATGCGGTAATGGGTGGCGCGCAGGCCGCTAATACTTTGCTGGATTTAAAAGTGCGCCAGTTGGAACGCAGCGGTAAAAAACTGACCGATGAAGAGAAGCAGGAGCTATTCGAAACCATCAGCAAAACCTATCTCGAACAAACCGATCCGCGTTACGCCGCAGCCAGACTTTGGGTGGACGAATTGATCCTGCCCGAAGAAACACGGGAACGCCTGATTGCATCGTTGCAGGCGGTGAGTTTAATTCCTGAATTTGAACCGTTCAATCCGGGAGTTATTCAAACATGAGCGCTTCGTTTGAAACTATCCGGACGCAGGTTAACAATTGCGTGGGTGAAATCGTTCTGAATCGTCCCGAAAAACGCAATGCGCTGAATGCCAAAATGGTCGATGAGTTGCACACGATTTTTGCAGCCTGGGAAAAGGATGCGCACGTTAAAATAGTGCTGTTAAAAGGAGAGGGCAAAGCCTTTTGCAGCGGCGCCGATTTGGCGTATCTGCAGGAAATGCGGCATTTTGATTATCAAAAAAATTTGCAGGATTCGCGTGATTTGGGGCGCTTGTTTTTGCGGATTTACACCTTTCCCAAACCGGTTATTGCGCAGGTGGAAGGCCCTGCTTTGGCGGGCGGTTGCGGTTTGGCTTCGGTTTGTGATTTGATTATTGCTTCGGAAAATGCTAAATTTGGCTATCCGGAGGTTAAGATAGGTTTTGTCGCTGCTCTGGTTTCTACCTTCCTGATCCGCC
>JALWEA010000574.1 GCA_027039465.1 Calditrichia bacterium
TTCCCAAGAAAAACAAGCGGTTTTTGAAACGCTTTCCGCAAAGGCCAAAGGATTTACGGTTTACAAGAAAGAAGACATTCCCGAATATTTTCACTACAAAAACAATCCGTTTATCGGTGATGTTATCGCCGTAGCTGATTTGGGCTACACGTTTATTCGCACGCCAAAGGAACTTAAAAAAATGGAACATCGCCATCCCATGGGCGATCACGGGTACGATAACCACACTTTGGACATGCAGGGAATTTTCTTTGCCGCAGGCCCTGCCTTTAAATCCGGCTACCGCTGCGAAACATTGCACAATGTGGATGTGTACCCTTTGGTTTGTAAAATTTTAGGCATTGTGCCCAATCAAAAAATCGACGGGAAATTGGAGCGTATCGGATTCATCTTGAAATAAATATGGGACATAAGGTCTAATTAAAAGCAGGACTTTATTCCCTTAAGCTCCGGGGAGAAGGCGCTTTTTCTTCCAAATTCCCAGGACAAAAAGTAAGGTATTTAAAAATCCTTTTATTCCGGTGGTCATTGCAATGGCCCACCAGATGCCGTCAATGCCCCATTGCCAATGGATGGCAAACAACCAGGCCAATGGAATTCGGGCCGCAGTAACAGGCACACTGACCAGCATGACAGGCAAGGTGTACCCTGCGCCGCTAAAAGCGCCTTCCATGATGACTTCCAGTCCGAGGAAGATTTCAAACAAAGCGATGATTTTCAGATAGTCGCGGCCGATGTTTTGCACCACGGGGTTATTGGTAAAAATACCCATTAAGCTTTGCGGCGCAAAGTAGTAAACGGCTGAAAAAATAAGCAGCAGCCCGACCCCATAACCGCTGACCAGCCAGACGGAACGTTCGGCCTGCTTCCAACGATTGGCACCCACGTTTTGTCCTACCAAAGTCGAAGCGGCCACGGAAAACCCCACACAGGCAAACCAGGCAATGCCTTCAATACGATGGCCAATGCCGATGGCTGCGACTGCTTCCATGCCGAATCGGGAAATGATGCGCGTTAAGAAAACGTAGATCAAACTGAAGAAAAATCCACCGAAAGCCACCGGAGCCCCGATGGCTAAAATCTGTTGCACGGTTTCCGAGCGAAAAACGGCGCTATTAAGTTTGATTTTGGGCAGATAATGTTTGCGGGCCAGGATTAAAGTCAAAATAAACAAACCCAATGCTTCACTGAAAATTGTTGCCCAAGCCGCACCGGCAATACCCAAAGCAGGGAAAATCCACCAGCCAAAAATTAGGAACGGGTCGAGAACGGCGTTGAACATCAGAGCAACGGCCAAAACGATCATGGGTGTGCGTGTGTCTCCCAGCCCCCGAAAAACACCCTCTATTCCTGTGAACCCGAAGCTGAAGACAAGACCCAGTAAGATGATGTTCATGTAAGCCCGCGCCAAAACGGTTACCTGCGGATCAAATCCCATAACCCGATACAGCGCATTTTGACTTACAAAAACCAAAACAGCCAGCACAAAAGCGCTCAATGTATTAAGCAACATGCCCTGCCCAGCAGCCAATCGCCCTTGCTGAGCCCTGCCCGCACCGATGTGTTGCGCTACCAAAGTTGCAATGCCGTTAACACTTAAGGCGGTTAATGAAAAAACAGCCCAGAGAATAAACGAACTGCCTCCGATAGCTGCCAGAGCATTTGCCCCGATTTTACCGATCCAATAGGCATCGATTAATTGGTACAGGGTTTCAAGCACGGAGGAGATCATGCCCGGCAGAGAGAGTGTAAAAATAGCGCGGTGAATATTGCGGTTGATGATGGGTTCAATGTTTTGAGACATGACAGGCCCGCTCTTTACTAAAGTCGAAGAAGCAAGCGCTTAATGGAATTAAGATACGAAAAGCATCGCACTTCGGGAAATTCACTTGCTTTTAGGAATTTCACACAATTCCGTTAAAATTTTTCCGGACGATTTGGGGTGAATAAAGGCAATACGGCTGCCGTGCGCACCTGGGCGCGGCTGCTCGTCAATCAAGCGGATGCCCTTTGCTTTCAATTTGTCCAATTCTCCTTGCAAATCGTTACTGCGGTAAGCAATGTGGTGTATCCCCTCGCCGCGTTTTTCAAGAAAACCGCTGATCGGGCTGTCATCGGAAGTGGGCTCCAATAACTCGATGCGTGTTTCGCCGGCCGCAAAAATGGCCGTACGAACCTTTTGATCTTCGACGGTTTCAATACCCAGAAATTTTAATCCCAAAACGTCGCGGTAAAAAGGAATGTGCGTCTCGAGGGAGCGA
>JALWEA010000575.1 GCA_027039465.1 Calditrichia bacterium
TACTTTTCCATTGAGTGTGTATCCTTTTAAATGTTCATCAACCACTTGGCCGCTTTCGTGTTTGTCGCTATCGATTTGCATGAGCGCCTGATGTTTTTCCGTGTCAAACTCTTCGCCGACCGATTCAATCGGTTTCAGACCTTGTTTTTCCAAAATCTGCATGAACTTTTTGTAAATCAGTTCAACGCCCTGCTTTAAGGATTCCACATTCTGATTTTCATCGTTAGCATGTGACAAAAAGCGTTCGAAGTCATCGATCACGGGCAACAGCTCGATGATCAACTCTTCATTGGCATTTTGCAAAATATCCAAAAATTCTTTTTCCTTGCGACGTTTAAAATTCTCAAACTCCGCAATACGCCGTAAATTTTGTTCTTTTAAGGCCTGATTTTCGGCTTCCAATTGTTTAACTTTATCTTCCAATTCCTGAATTTTCTTCAAATATTTGGAACTCGAACTTTTTTTGCTCGACTTTTTATCTTCTTGCACAACTTGCTCCGCTTCTTTTTCTTTGTTTACTTTTTCTTTATTTTCCATTTTTTATTTCTCCTTTCTTAATAATCCCGAAACATTGCCTTCCGGAATTCAAATCAGGCAACGCCTAATTTCCTAGTAATAGCCGAGGCAATGTATTCGACCACGGGAATGACCCGATGATAACGCATGCGCATGGGACCGATGACGCCCACAACGCCCAAAATATCCCCCACCCGATAGGTGGAAGTAACCACCGCGCAATCCTGCATTTTTTCCGTCTCGTTTTCACGGCCAATGGTAATTTTAATGCCTGGCGGCCGTTCGCGTTTTTCCATAAAACGGAACAGGTAGTCGCGGTCTTCCAAAACTTCAATCAAACCGGAAACCCGCTGCACATCCGTGAACTCCGGTTGGTGAATGATATTATTGGTACCGTGCAGCCAGTAATTTTCGTAACGGGAAAAATCGAAAATCCGGTCGGCCGTTTCGGAAAACAGACGCACCAGACCGGTTTTTTCCGACTTCAAATCTGCCATAATATGGGCGAATGTGTTTTTGATTTCCCGTAACGTTTTGCCGTAAAAACGTTGATTGATCTTTTGCTCCAAACGCCGCAAATCGTCTTTTTCGATTTTATGCTGCACTTCCACCAAAACCGTCCGCACCTGTTGATCTTTAACGGTTAAAATCACCATCACCCGATTGGCCGAAACCAGAATCAGATGAACACGCTGTAAAACCGCCTCGTAGAATTTGGGCGTCACCACAATGCCGATCTGGTTGGAAATGTCGGCCAACACTGAAGCCACTTTGCCCATAAAAATCTGCACGTCTCCGTCATAGGCTTCGATGGCCTGATTGAGCAACCGTTGCTGACGTTCGGTTAATTTACTTTTGTGAATCAGTTCGTCCACATAAACGCGATACCCGGCCGAAGTGGGAATACGTCCGGCGGAAGTGTGGGGCTGCATTAAATAGCCCTTATCTTCCAGGCTGCCCAAAATACGCCGGATAGAGGCGGCTTTTAAGCCCAGCTTGCTTTTGCGGGCCACCTGCGACGAACCCACCGGTGCCGCCGTCTCAATAAATTCCCGAATAACCGTTTTTAAAATACTTTTTTCGCGTTCCGTTAACTGATTCATTTTAACCAAATTATTTAATTTATTTGCCGAATATAAAGCTTTGACGGATTAAATGCCACTTTGTGCATTATCATCGGTTCATAGTCCCTATTCTTGATAATGCAACTATTAAACCGATTATTTGTTCACACGTTCCTTTTTGGCAAATTCATCATAAAATTAGAGTCGCAGACGGTGGGAAAGTTACATTATGCCTGTAAATAATGAGATATTTCTGCACGCTCTCAAAGCGGCTTTATCATTTTTCAGGAATCAAATACGGCGGCATTTGTTTTTTAAAATTTTCATTTTTCAAACGTCCTTTCAGGACTTCCGTCAAACCTTGACACTCTTATTTCCGCACCAATAAATTGGTGGGCTATTATCAGACGATCCCTACGGGATTGTTTTGCGATTTTGAGTTTGCCGGGATTTAAATTTGGAAAAATAATTTTCGACTAAACCGAGCATTTTCATCGAGATGGCAGGAACCGTGGCTGGCGCCATTAATTGGGAACTGGGAATTGGTGCGGCAACCTTGTTCTCGATACTATCCCACTGGCGCGGTCTCTACTCGACAACCGGTTGCCTTCGTTCGCGTCCGGTTCCCGAGTAGTCCCGACGCGTCGGGATCGGAATGACAGGTTTGATCTCATGTCACTATCTTAATAATCCGTGGGCATGCCATGGTTCCCGCCCCCCAGAAGTCTTCCCGTCAAATCAGCCGGTTTAAATGTTTGTTCACGCTCATCTCACTGGAAATGAAACCGATTAAAATTCCCAAGCCGAGTACAATGGCGTAGCTTTGCCAATTCTGGATAATTCCGGCATAAACCCAATTCTGAAAAACACGTACCAAAATCCAAATAACCAAATCGGCAATAGCCCCGCCGATAAATCCGTACAGAATGCCTTCCACCAAAAAGGGACGGCGAATAAAAGCGCGCGTGGCTCCGACCAATTTCATGATTTCGATAATTTCATGGCGGGCGTAAATAATCAAGCGAACGGAATTGTGGATCAAAACCGTAGCCACGACCAGCAAAAGCAGCCCCAAGCCGATGATAATCAAATAAACCAAGGTTACGTATCGGTCGATGATTTTTAACAGACTTTGGCCGTAAACCACATCACTTACCCCGTCCCAGGTTCGAATGATTTGGCTGAGCCGGGCAATGGCTTGTGCATTTTGGTAAGCCGGCTTCATGCGCACAATACAGGAGGGCGGTAACGGATTGGTGCCCAAAACTTCACGCACATCGCGACCGAATTCCTTTTTAAAACGTTCGGCCGCCTCTTGCTGCGAGATGTATTGTACGCTTTGCACTTCCGGCAGTTTTTTGAGCTTGGCAACAATCTTCTGAGCCTGCAGATCCGTAAAGGCCGGTTCCAGAAACACTTCCACCTGTAAATGCCGACGCTTTTCACCCACCCAATGATCGATATTTATGGCCAACAAAATAAACAGGCCGATCATAATCAGCGCCAGAACCACGGAGGTAATGGTAATGAATGTGGCCATGCGCGCCCGACCGAAACCTTTTAAGCCTTCCTTAATACTAAATCCCAAACTCATTCGCTTACAATGCGCCCTTCTTCAATTTTGATGACTCGATGCGGATATTGTTCAATTAACGACTGATCGTGCGTGGCCATTAAAATGGCGGTTCCCTTACGGTTAATGCGTTCGAATATCTCCATGATTTCCCTTGACGTCCTTGCATCCAGATTGCCGGTGGGTTCATCGGCTAGTACAATGAAGGGATCGTTGATAATGGCTCTGGCGATAGCCACCCTTTGCTTCTCACCGCCGGAAATTTTTTCGGGCAGCATGGAACGCTGTTGGGAAAGATTGACCTCGTTCAGCATCCTGACCACCCGATGCCGGATTTCACGCGGTTTACCGCCCGTGGCGCGCAGAGCAAAAGCCACGTTCTCGTAAACATTACGATCCGGTAACAATTTGAAGTCCTGAAAAACAACCCCCAATTCGCGGCGTAAATACGGAATTTCATGCCTGCGAATTTTAGCCGACGAATAATTATTAACAATCACCATACCCTGATCTGGAAAGATGTCCATGTAAATCAATTTGAGAATCGTTGATTTACCGGCGCCACTCGGTCCCACGATGTAAGCAAATTCGCCCTTGAACAAGCGAAACGAAACATTCTGTAAAATCTTTTTGCCGTCAATATTCAAGCTGACATTGTAAAATTCGATCATGAAATCCCATTCCTATTTCTTTAAGCGCCGGTACATGATTTCGAAATCCGTAATAAATTCTTTAAAATTTTCCATGGCTTCCAATTTTTCGTCTTCAATACCGCTGTTCAGGATTTTGGTAATCGCCTCTTCGTACAATTGGTATTTCATTTCCAACGACAAACCTTCTTCTTTGTTGCGCACCTGCTTAATATGGGTGTAAACAATCCACTTATCAATTTTGTCAAGCAGTTGATCATCCAAAATAGCTTCTTTAGCCAACTCTCTTGCCTGATACAACAGCTCCAATCGGCGTTGCGGATTATGTGTTTCCTGCACTTCCTTTAACAGACGATCCAAGCGTTTTTGATAAATTTCCTGGATTTTATGAACACGCCACTCGCCCAAACTTTTCTCAAAATTTTTACACCTGGCGAACTCTTGCTCATTGCGCGCCAAACGAAAAAGCTGTTCGATCGTATCTTTAACCTGGGCATAACGATGTTGTACGGCTTCCACATTCAACCGATCAAAAGGGGCGTTTAATTCTTCATGCGCAAGATTCCACAGGACGACATACAAGTTTCTCCTGTTTTTCTCGCGCATTTTTAGGAAGAAAACTACTGCAATAGCTAGTAGCAATATGATAACGATACCCCAGGCAATAATTCCGGTCATGGTTACTTTAACCAAATTTAATGATTATTTTCTGCTTTTTTTAATCAGGACAAAATGGGCGCGTTCCGATTTTTCGTGTGCCGGTTTCAGCGTAAAGTTACTAAAAATTTTCACCAATTTAAACGGACTATTTTTTATTAGCTCCTGCCAGTGATCTATATCCCAAATTTTCTGCCGATGTTCCTCTTCATAAATTCGGCCATTAATCCAAATCTTAAATTGATTTACCTGAATTTGCTTTTCTTCAATAAAAAAACTTTTGCGTTCGTAACGGTTATTCTCATCCAGCATGCCTTGTTCTTCGTAATGTTTGAAGACCGTTGAACACAAATACGGGGTTACGATATCAAAAATGAAAATGCCGCCCGAACGCAATGACAAATGTACCTCGGAAAAAAATTGCAAAATCTCGGTTTCCGTGTGCAAATAATTGATCGAATCGTAAAGAACCAGGGCCGCATCGAGCGAAAGCGGTTTTAAGGGCAAATTTAAAAAATCGGCGCACGTTAACGGTACCTTTAATAATTTTTTTTGCGCCTGTTTTAGCATGGGCAGTGAAAGATCAAAGCCAAAGGCCTGACGTTTAAAACCTTTCATGAAGCGCAGCAAACTGCCCGTACCGCATGCCAAATCACCCACCCTACGCACACTGCGATTGGAATAACGAAATAAAATTTTAACATAATTGGCCCATTGATGATAATTCACATGTTCCATGACTTGATCGTAATAAAGCGCCAAGGCCGAATAGGGAGTGACTTCTACGGGTGAACTTCTGTGCGTTTCCATCGAAACATCTTTTCTTTAATGTTTAATAAACAATAGTAATAGATCAAACGGTTCTTTTCAAATTTTTCACGGGAGTGGGGGGAGAAATTGGTAACTGGGAATTGGGAATTGGTTGATTAGTTAAATAGTCAAATTGTTGAATGGGGGAGAATGAAGGGCGTTAGTTATGAGTTAAGGGTTAAGAGTGTAAGAGTTGAAGGGGAAACCGTTATTCGTATATCCGTGTATTCGTTAAGCGTTAATCGGATAAGGGTTGAATAGTTAAATTGTTGATTGGTTAAATGGGGGACATCGTTATTCGAAAAGGGCTGTCATTCTGAATAGAGCGCAGCGGAATGAAGAATCCCTTACGGCCGTTGCCCCTTTGGAAGGGATTGCTTCTCTCTCCCGCTCGCAGGCTCGCGGGATCGTTACTATTTACATGTTGTGGCGCGTCCGTCCCTCGATACGATTCTGCCTTTCATCTTGCGTTGTCCGAAGTAAGGGCGAAGCATTTCCGCCAAGACGCTGCAAAACTAAAAATTTAACGTTGTGCAACCAAAAGCATCGATTGCTTCTTTATTTGTTAGGGAAATGCTTCGCCCCTACAAGTGTCGGCAGAATCACTCGGGAACCGGACGCTGTATCAGTTCCAAGTTTCCAGTTCCTAATTCCAAATTAATTCATGACACTATCTTAATAATCCGTGGCGCCAGCCGCAGTTCAGTTCCTCGCAATGACAGCCCTTCACGATTAACGAATACACGAATAACGATTCAACGATCCTTCTTTTCCCTATTTCGCGCTCCGGTTTTTGGTTGTAAATTGGACAAGAAAATGGTATTTTAGGCGATTGAATTGCAAGCCGGAAACGATTTCCGGAAGTGAAAATTTTTAAGCCGGATTTAATTTATGCTCAATTTTATTAACAGCCTTGTTTTACCGTTGCTGGCGGCGGCGCTCATACCGCTGCTCCTACACCTGTTGAACCGCAAAAAGCTGAAGGTCATTCCTTTCAGCTCCGTTCGTTTTTTAAAAGAGCTGCAAAACAAACGCCTCCGGCAAATTAAGCTTTATCAGATTTTAATTATTATTGTTCGCATGCTATTTATTATTTTCCTTGTGTTGGCCTTTGCCCGCCCTGCAGTGCGTTACTTTTTTACGGCCGGTGGCGGAAACGCCCGAACAACCGCCGTAATTATTATTGATGATTCTTACAGCATGCAAACACAATCGGGCATGCAATCCTATTTTGACCGGGCCAAAGAAAGCCTGAAAACCATTCTGAAATCCTTTAACAAACGGGACAACGTAACGGTGCTAATCCCGCTGGCGGATAGCTTGCGCCGCTTTTTAATTTCGGAAGACAATCCTTTTCCTTTTGCCCGTATTAAAGCCGGTAACTTTTCACCGGATTTTTCCGCTTCCCTGTTGGAAGCCGGAAATATTTTCACCCGTTTTCCAAACTACAACCGGGAGCTGTACATCATCAGTGACGGACGTATTTCGGAAATGGCTCTGAGTGACTCGGCCCGTCATGTTTTCAAACGACTTAAAGCCCGTGTTTACTATGTGCCGATAGCGACCGGTATCCCGTTCAACAATGTCAGCATCGATACGGCCGGTATTCGCAGCCGACTTTTGGAATTACAAAAGCCCGTAGCTGTGAGCGTGACGCTTGAAAACCATTCGTCGGGCGACAAGCAGGTTACGATCA
>JALWEA010000576.1 GCA_027039465.1 Calditrichia bacterium
AGCAAAGAAAGCGCATTATTTCCTTTGGGCAAAACCAAATGGCCTTGTTGAATTTGCTCCTGCGCCTGTGAAAGCAGGGCGGCTACCATTTTTACCTGAAAGCTGTCCAGCGGCGCTTGCTGCGTTTGTCCGGCGACTTGGGTGGAATCCGTTGCAACTGCGGGTTCGGGCTTTTTCGGGCGGTAATATTTTGAAACGAACACCGCGATCAGGACAATCAGCAATGCACTGATGATGGGATATCGGATATTCGGTTTCAGAACGGACGATTTTGCAAAACGGCGTTTCTTCTTTTCCGGTTCTTCCGTTTCCTGCATTTTGGAAACGGTTGTTTTGGAATGCATTCCGGGAAAGCCCGTAGTCTGCAGGGCCTGGCGCATTTCGGCACAGGTTTGAAAACGGTCTTCCGGTTTTTTGGCCAATGCTTTGAGCAACAGGTCGTTCATTTGCGGAGACACATCGGGAATGGGCTCCGGCGCTTTGTGCAAAATGCAGTTGTACACGTCTCCGGTCAAAAACGGCGGATTGCCATTCAGCAAATCGTACAGCGTGGCGCCCAGGGAATAAATATCCGACCGAATGCTAACCCGTTTCCCGCTGACCTGTTCCGGCGACCAGTAAAGAATGCTTGTCAATCCGGACGTATCCTGAACCAGTGTGAGCGCTTGTCGGATCGGTTCGGAGATTCCGAAATCAATCAGTTTTATCTTCCGTTCGGGTGTCAGTACGATGTTACCCGGTTTGAGATCGCGGTGGAGAATGTTCTGGTTGTGTGCGTATTCGAGACCGTCCAAAATTTGTTCGGCAATCCATTTTACTTCCTCTTCGGAAAATTTGGCCGGAGATCGTTTGGATTTGATTGTTTTTAACGTGTTGCCAGGTACGTACTCCGTTTCGATGAAGGCAAACTTGCCTTCGACATGCATATCGTAGAATCGGGCGATGTTCGGATGCTCCAAAATACGCACCAATTGAAAATAGTCCTGCACGATTTTTAACGCTTCCGAATCCTGGCGCACCGGTGTCGGAATGAATAACAATACTTTGGAGACGCCTTCCTTAAGATCGCTGACCTTGAAGGCAAAACTATGACTGCGACGTACCGGTTTGCTCAGGATTTCGAAACGATCGTCGATGCGATCTCCCAAATGCAAAGCTTTTAATAACGGATCGATCGCAAAATTAGGTGCTTTTTCCATGTTGACGACTCTTTTTTTGTTTTTCTTTTTGACAAAAAGAGTTTATTAATTATTCAGGCAAGATTCAATCCATTTTGCGGGTGGAAGTGGGAACCGGGAACTCGGAATTTGGAACCGGTTTTATCGTTATTCGTGTATGCGTTATTCGTTATTCGGAAAATGTGGTTTGTGCAATCCGTGCTGCGTTCGTCCCTTGTGCCTGCAATTTGGAACTGGGAATTGGGAATTTGGAACTGGAAACAATTTTCACCATTCAACTCTTAACTCTTAACGAATACACGAATAACGAATAACGTCTCACCCTTTCCCCCAATTCCCAATTCCAAGTTCCCAGTTCCACCTAAATCTTGCTTTTCCCTTATGATCTCTTTAAATTGCTAAACTTTTAATTTTAGGAAGGTTAAGAAATTTGGTCAAAATCATAAATATCGAGCCTGGTAGTATTGCGGACGAATTGGGCATTCGGCCTGGTGATGCGCTGATTGCCATTAACGGCAAGGAAATTCGCGACCGTTTGGATTACCGGTTCTACGAATCCGAAGAGAATTTGGATGTACATATTAAGCAGGGCGATGAGGAAATCATTTTCGAAATCGAAAAAGATCCCGATGAAGATTTGGGCTTGGAACTTGAAGAAATGAAACTCATGTCCTGCGGTAATAATTGCGTTTTTTGTTTTACCTATCAAAATCCCAAAGGCATGCGTCGGAGTCTTTATTTTAAAGACGAGGACTACCGCTTTTCTTTTTTGTACGGGCATTACGTTACCATGACAACGCTGAAGCAATCGGATTTGGAACGCATTGTGGAGCAACGGCTGAGTCCGCTATACATTTCCGTGCATTCCACAGAGCCGGAAACCCGCAAATGGCTGCTGGGTATTAAACGCGATGATCATCTCCTTGAAAAAATAGAATTCCTGACCAAAAACGGCATTGAATTGCATGCTCAAATTGTTTTGGTGCCCGGTAAAAATGACGGCAAGGTTTTCGAGCAAACGGTCATGGATTTGAAGCGCTTCTACCCGAACTTAAAATCCGTAGCAGTAGTGCCTGTAGG
>JALWEA010000577.1 GCA_027039465.1 Calditrichia bacterium
AAAGTGCTGAAAAGAAAAATGTACGGTTTTAGAGATTTTGAATTTTTTAAGTTAAAAATTCTTGACCTGCATAATTATAAATTTGAGTTAAAGGGCACTTGATGTACTCAAAAACCGGAAGAGCCAAAATTAAATAGATTCTTGGCCTCGAAATCCGAGAGTTTCTCTCTAACATTTTTAATTGTTGTTTTTATTTCTTAACCCATCCCCTAACCCCTTCCCTGATACCTCAGGGAAGGGGAATTAAGGTGGCAAATAGTTTTTCTAAATTTCAAATATTTTTGGTTAAGTTTTTATTAAGCAAGGGCTTGACATTTGTCATTGATCTTTTATATTCAAATTATGGTACAAAAAGGCAAAAACGTAAAGGACTTTTACGACCGTTCCTACAAAAAATTATTCAGCCACAAAGGTTTTATTAAATATCTGTTACAAGATTTTGTGCGCTTAAAATGGGTGGAACGCGTCGATTTTGACAAAATCACTCTGGAGCCGGTTAGTTTCATTGATCGCTTGTTTAATAAAAAGGAAGCGGATCTTATCTGGAAATTACCGTTAAAGGACGGCCCTGAGGTTTACCTTTTTCTTCTTTTGGAATTTCAATCCCGTGTGGATAAAACAATGCCCTTGCGTTTTGCCAGTTACATTTTAAATTTCTATGCCGATCAATTCAAAAACAAGAAAACCGTTTCGTTGCCCGTGGTTTTTCCGGTACTTGTTTACAATGGTAAACAACGTTGGAATGCAGCAAGACGTTTGCAGGATTTGATTGCTTTGGTCGACCCGTCACTACGGGAATATTTAATTCGCTTTAAATATTTTACGATCGATATCGGGCGCTTCGGAAAACGCAGTCTGGTTAAATTAAAACGCAATCTGGTAACGGCTGTTTTCCTTCTGGAAAATGTAAGGAACGAAAAAGAGCTTGAAAACGTTTTTAAGGAGATAATAGAAATTGTTAAATCGGAGGCCGATCCGGCTTTGGTTAAAAGCTTCGGCGATTGGCTGGAAATGCAGTTAAAGCGGGAAAGCATCTCCGCAATTAATATTCGGGAAATAATAACCCAAAGGAGAGAACATACCATGTTAACGGAAACACTACATGAAATTTTAATTAAAAGGGAAAAGAGAGGCAAATTGGAAGGGATCAAAGAAGGAAAAGCACAAACGGCTATTCAACTTCTAAGAGAAGGATTGGACACGGAATTCATTGCGAAAGTAACCGGACTCTCCAAAAAAGAAATTGATAAATTAAAGGCGAAATTGTAAACTAAAATTAGTTGTTCATTTAGGATTTCTTAATTACATTGCCTTAAATAAAACCATTTTTTAGGAAAATTAATATGACACATGAATGCCCCTTTTGCGGTCACCCCATTTCAAAAAATTGGTTATTCTTTGGCGTACCCGGCGGCCCGGACTATATTTGTCCTCATTGCCACGCCCGGCTTAAAATGACATGGCTACGCTATTTAATCAATTTTGTCATCGGAGGTGGAGGCAGCGGATTTTTAATGTACATGGGTATGACTTACGGAATGGACTGGCGCTGGTTTTTAATTGATTTGCCCATCGTTGCCCTAACCTTCTTTTTTGCTATCTGGTTTACACCTGGTCAATACCGCATGGAACATGAAGGCTACCCGAACAAGAAGAAAACGGAAACGGTTTCAAAAATTCAACTTGGGAACAAATAGGCGTTATTATTCGATATTCATTTCTTTTTTGACCTTCAGTTTTGCTTCGATCATTTCGCTGTGGTCAAGGCCCAGCAATTCGGTGATTTTATGGATCAGTGCGTCTTCAAACATATCCATTCGACCGTCGGCAAAGATCAAGCGCCACAAATCCGTCAGAACTTCAATGCGTCGTTCCCGGGGTAATCGATCTTTCAAACGCGAAGCAAACTGCCAGATATCTTGCCGTTTGTCCCGATCTTGTTTGGCAAATTGAATTAAATCCCGCACGTCGTTTTTATCCAAATTAAAACGCTGCATTAACAATGTTTTCAACTTTTCTTCTTCCGCAGGATCAATTTTAAAGTCCGCATTAATTACTTCCAAAAACAGCCCGGCCACGGCCACCTTCAAATCGTAATCCGAAACGGTTTGCGTCGAATTCTCCGGCTGCTTCATTCGTTCCAAAAATTTAAACATTGTTCCCCTCACGGTTAAGTTTTTCTTGCAATAAGTCGGCATACGCTCCGGCAATTAAATGTTCAACTTGTACGCCGAATTTTTCCAGTAGTTCATCCAAAGTTGCCTGGCTTTCTTCCTCAGGATGTTTGGCATCAATAACCGCCTCGAATTCCAAATAATTCCCCAAGTTCGTGACTTCATCCAAATGAATACGAATGTTTTCCAACAAATAAATGCGCCGTGTTTTTTCAACAATTAGCCGTTCTCCCAAAATTTCGCCAAAAAGCGCTTTGGTAGTGCTTACGTCTTTCACGGGCAGTAAAACATAGCGGGCTTCTTTGGCCTCTTTTTGATCACTCCGCAAATAAGGAATGAGTATGTTGCCGGACAACAACGACTCTCTCAATTTTAACCGGCCGTTAGGCACGTTGAAAAATGTATCCGTTTGAAAATCCTTGCCCAAAAATTTGGCGCCAAGCCGACGTGCAATATTTTCCGCTTTCTCTAGATCGGGATAACGGGCTTTAATTTCGATATTCTTACTCATGCGCTCTCTTAAAAAGAAAATGCCCGAAAGCCATAAGCATTCGGGCATGAATTGTTTTAAACCTTAAACAGTGCGTCCGGGATATTTCTGCAAAGCCTCGGCTAAAATGTTCATGGCACGTTTAATGTCTTGTACATTAAGCACGTAAGCAATACGTACCTCGTCTTTACCCAAACCCGGCGTGGAGTAAAATCCGTTGGCCGGGGCTATCATCACCGTTTCGTTGTTTACATTAAAATCGGTTAATAGCCATTGCGCAAACTTGTCCGCATCATCAACCGGTAGTTTGACCACTAAGTAAAAAGCGCCTTTGGGCATCGGAGCCACCACACCTGGCATTTGACGCAGCATTTCCACCATGACGTTACGCCGTTCCGTGTACTCGGCAATCACCTCGTCAAAATATTCCTGCGGCGTGTCAATGCCGGCTTCCGTACCGATTTGCTCAATGGTCGGCGGACACAAACGCGCCATGCCAAAACGCAGACAGGCATCAATCACTTGCTGATTGCGGGAAACAATCATGCCAATGCGTGCACCGCAGGCCGAATAGCGTTTGGAAACACTGTCCAGCATAATCATGCGATCGTCAATGCCTTCCAACTGCATAATGGACATGCTCTTGCCGCCATCATAAACAAACTCGCGGTACACTTCATCGGAAAGCAGAAAAATATCGTGTTCTTTTACAATTTCTTTCAAAGCCTGCAATTCTTCTTCGGAATACACATAGCCGGTAGGATTATTGGGATTGCAGATCATTATCCCGCGGGTACGATCGGTAATTTTTTCGGCAATAGATTCAATGGGCGGCAATTGGAAATCGTCTTCGATTTTGGAAGTAATCGGCACGATTTTTACACCGGCCTCGGCAGCAAATCCGTTGTAATTAGTGTAAAACGGTTCCGGAATAATAATCTCATCGCCCGGATCGCAAATGGCCATCATGGCAAAAATAATGGCCTCGCTGCCGCCGGTAGTCACTAAAATATTTTCGTAAGAAACATCAATATCAAAACGCCGGTAATATTCAGCCAATTTTTTACGCAAAGATGTTAAACCGGCAGAAGGGCCGTAAGCCAAAACCGGCATGTCCAGATTTTTAATAGGGTTCATAAAGGTGTCGGGCGTCTTGATATCGGGTTGCCCGATGTTAAGATGGTACACATGAATGCCCCGTTCCTTGGCCTGATCGGCAAAAGGCACCAATTTCCGAATCGGTGAAGGGGGCATGGCCTGCCCGCGATTTGACAAAATTTTCATTGTATTTAATCCTTTCTTTATTTACGCTTTTGTAATTCGTGAATTTACGAATTAGTAAGAAAGTAAGCAACAAACTTGTTTTTAGGTTGTGCGGAATCGACAGGACTGTCCCATGGATTAATTGGGAATTAGGAATTAGGAATTAGGAACTGGTGCGATGACAGCTTCATCTCCCCCAACACACGATTAACGAATATACGAATAACGTTTCCCATTAACCCTTACACTATTAACTCTTAACCATTCCCCCTAACGGATTTCATTAAAATAATTATACTTTAAACTCAAGATTTTTGTATATTCATTATTTTAAAAAAAGAATTTGAATAAACAAGGAACATTATTATCGACATTAAATTAAACACTGAAAAACAAATGCCGAAAAGGATATTTTTGTAAAAAGCGGCAGAAAAATGTAAATTTAACGTGAAAAAATTCTTTAAACATAATCGAGATAAAATTCGACCGTAATTTCATAATGGAAGGAGTTTGATATGAGTCGAAAGATGGTCACGATAGATGGTAACCAAGCAGCGGCATATGTAGCCCATAAAATAAATGAAGTTATTGCCATCTATCCCATTACCCCCTCTTCCCCCATGGGTGAATGGGCTGATGAATGGTCGGCTAAAGGTCAACCCAATATTTGGGGTACCATTCCCCGCGTCACCGAAATGCAAAGCGAGGGCGGTGCTTCCGGCGCTGTTCACGGTGCCTTACAGGCCGGTGCTTTAACAACCACATTTACCGCCTCTCAAGGTTTGCTTTTAATGATTCCCAATATGTACAAGATTGCCGGTGAGCTTAATTCCACAGTTTTTCACGTGGCCGCCCGCTCTCTAGCCGTTCAGGCTTTGTCTATTTTCGGCGATCACAGTGATGTAATGGCCACCCGCCAAACCGGTTTTGCCATGATGCCGTCCGGTAATGTACAGGAAGTCATGGATTTCGCATTGCTTGCCCAAGCAGCCAGTTTGGAAGCTCGCGTACCTTTCTTACATTTCTTTGACGGTTTCCGCACTTCGCATGAAATTCAAAAAATAGAACAATTGAGCGAAGACGACATGCGCGCCATGATTGACGACGATTTGGTACGCGCCCATCGCGAACGCGCCTTAAATCCGGACAATCCGTTCATTCGCGGTACTTCGCAGAACCCGGATGTTTACTTCCAGGGACGCGAAACCGTTAATCCCTATTACAAGAAAACGCCCGATATCGTACAAAAAGTGATGGACAAATTTGCCAAATTGGTCGGACGCCAATATCATTTATTTGATTATGTCGGCCATCCGGAAGCGGAACGCATCATCGTATTAATGGGTTCCGGCGCCGAAGCCGCTCATGAAACGGCCGAATACCTGGCGGCTCAGGGCGAAAAAGTCGGCGTGATTAAGGTACGTTTGTATCGTCCTTTCTCCATTAAACATTTTATTCAGGCTTTGCCCAAAACCACCAAAGCCATTGCCGTTTTAGACCGGACGAAAGAACCCGGTTCTGCCGGTGAGCCGCTGTATCTGGATGTTGTTGATGCTTTATTTGAAGCTCAAACCAATGGCGAATTACCGTTTGACTTCCCGAAGGTTGTCGGCGGACGTTACGGTTTGTCTTCCAAAGAATTCACGGCTGCCATGGTTAAGGGCATTTATGACGAATTAGCCAAAGACAAACCGAAAAATCATTTTACCGTTGGTATTATTGATGATGTCAGCAACACCAGCCTGGATTGGGATCGCAATTTTTCCATTGAACCGGATGATGTATTCCGCGGCATGTTCTACGGCTTAGGTTCGGACGGTACGGTTGGCGCCAATAAGAACTCCATTAAAATCATCGGTGAAGGAACCGACAACTATGCTCAAGGTTATTTTGTGTACGATTCCAAAAAAGCCGGCGCGATCACCATTTCGCACTTGCGTTTCGGCAAACATCCGATTCGCTCAACTTATTTAGTCCACAAAGCCAATTTTATCGCCGTGCATCAATATGTGTTCATTGAAAAATACAACGTATTGGAAAATGCCGTTGAAGGCGCGACCTTCCTGCTGAACACACCTTATTCCAAAGAAGAAGTCTGGGATAAATTACCTCGGGTCATTCAGGAAGAGATCATTAATAAAAAACTGAAATTTTATGTCATTGACGCTTACAAAGTTGCCAAAGAAACCGGCATGGGCGTACGTATTAATACGATCATGCAGACCTGTTTCTTCGCCATTTCCGGCGTTTTACCCAAAGACGAAGCCATTGCAAAAATCAAAGACGCCATCAAGAAGACTTACGGTAAAAAAGGCGATCAAATTGTTCAGATGAACTTTAACGCGGTGGATCAGTCATTAGCGCACCTCTATGAAATCAAAGTTCCGGACAAAGTAACAAGCACTATTGAATTGAAACCGCCCGTACCCAAAGAAGCGCCGCCTTTTGTACAGGATGTTACCGCAACTTTGATCGCCATGAAAGGTGACGAACTGCCGGTAAGTAAAATGCCTGCCGACGGCACCTTCCCCAGCGGTACGACCAAATGGGAAAAACGCAATATTGCTTTGGAAGTACCTGTTTGGGATGAAGACATTTGTATTCAATGTAACAAATGCGTGATGATTTGTCCTCACGCCGTAATTCGCGCCAAAGTTTACGACGGCAAAATTCTGGAGAATGCACCGAAAACCTTCAAAGCAACCAAAGCGCGTGGCAAGGATTGGCCGGAAGGCTACATGTACACCCTGCAAGTTGCCGTTGAAGATTGTACCGGTTGTGAATTGTGTGTTGAAGTTTGTCCGGTTAAAGACAAACGCGAACCGGGACGTAAAGCCATTAATATGGAACCGCAAATTCCTCTGCGTGAGACCGAACGCGAAAACTGGAACTTCTTCCTTGAAATTCCCGAATACGATCGTAAAAAACTGCGCGTAAATACGGTTAAAGATTCTCAATATTTGGAACCGCTGTTCGAATTCTCCGGTGCCTGCCCTGGCTGTGGTGAAACCCCTTACATTAAGTTGG
>JALWEA010000578.1 GCA_027039465.1 Calditrichia bacterium
CGAACATTTTATAACCGTAAAAATCGTAAAGATGTTCGGCGCGTTTGTGGAAAAACTCGGTGGTGAAATCCGGGCCGATATAAGCGCCCATACCCAACAAAGTTCCCCAGTCGGTTAAATCAAATTCCTGGAATAAACCTTTACCCTGAACAACGTCATCGTGGGTGTAAAGAACTTCTCCGGAATCGGAAACCACAACTTTGGGAATCGGTGGAACCTCTTTTTGCAAGGTTGCGGTGTAGTAAATGAGCACGCTTACCATAATAATGGCAATAAACCAGAAACTGGTGTAGAGTCCTTTGCGGCTCATGAATCGATCAAGTAGCGACATAAATCCTCCTCATAATTTAATGCTACTTATAAGTAGAAGTTAAGTGAAACGTAAATTAAAAAGAACGAATACAATTTTAAAAATCCCAACCTAAAAGATCATTGGTAAATTTTGTAAAATTTGGCCGATGGCTAATTCTTCCAGAATTCCACAGGCCAGTCTTTGTCAATCGGTTTATGTTCTTTGTGCAAATAGGCGCTAATTTCTTCCAGTTGGTTTTCAGGAATTAATTTTTCGGCAAGTGGGAAAAGTGTGCGTTCTTCGAAACGAACATGCGAATCCAGAAGCTCGGCAAATTCTTTTAACAGTGCTCTCCGGTCACCTTTGCCCAATTCCAAAAATTCGGCGATTTCGGCAAAACGTTCGTGTTCATCCATCATGCGCTCAATAGCCGTAACACTTTGGGGATTCGCCAATAACGGTTCACGTAAGGTGGCTTCTTCCTGTTCAAAATGATGGCGCAAATGGTTCTTGTAAACCGAAAGGGCATATTCGGCCACCGGAGTTAAATCAATGTCTTTTTGCACTCCTTTTTTAATGCGCAAGGCAATCACCAAGGCATCATGATGTTCAAAAGAGAGCGTTTCCAAACTTTTGTGACGTTTCATCACTTCATCCTTTTATTAAGGATTCGACGGTTTATACTACCTTAAAGTAGAATTTAATTATTTCTTTTTGATGATGCAAAAAATATTTTGGGACAAAAAGGAAGATGGGAAATGAACTGAACGGGTGATTAGGAAAGGTGTTAAGAGTTAAGCGTTATTCGGGAATTATTGTTTGCGCAGTAGGCGGTTTGCGCCTGCCGTTTGAGGTGATTACAAAATTTGTCATTGCGATCCCGACGAAGTCGGGAGAAGCAATCTCCTCCAAAGTGGCAACGGACGCGCCATCAACTTTAGAGCACGACGTTTCGATATTCACACCGTCCCATTCGGGACGGAATATTGAAGGGTGGTACGGTCAATTGTTTCCCACAAATGAATTTGTGGGCTATTATCGTGCCATCCCTTACGGGATGGACTATTGATGGGATGAAGGGCATTTATTCCCAATAAAAGAATTTATGGGCTAATGGCACCTCAGGGGTGTCATTCCAATCGAGACGACAGACGCAAAGCTGATTTGATGGAAGGAATCCCTTCCGTTAAAAAGACAATGTAATATGACCAGGTTAAGGCCACGCATGCAATTAAACCATCGCGGAGTGATGGAATGCCAATAGCCCATATTTTCAAATATGGCAAAATGGGCAACCACTACGCAAAATTGTTGTTCCGCAGAGACAAATGAAAAACAGGTTTATTCGGTACGACATGTTTATTATTGAATAATGTTAGGGAATGCTTCACTCCACCGCGTTCCGTTCGCAATGACATTCCTTAACGAATAACGATTTTCACCATTTAACCAATCAACCCTTATACCCTTAACTCTTAACTCTTAACGCCTCTCCCACTAACCTATTCAACAATTCAACCAGTTAAACATTCAACCAATTCCCAATTCCCAAATTTCTCACCGAATCAGCAACATCCGTTTACCGGCCGTGTAATTTTTTGTTTTCAAACGATAAATATAAACGCCGCTGGGTACGGGTTGCCCGAAGTCGTTTTTACCGTCCCATTGCACTTGATAGGAACCCGCACTTTGCTGTCCGCTGACCAATGTTCGGATGCGCTGACCCAAGGCATTGTAGATTTCCAGAGAAACCTGCGTGGAGCGAGCCAACGAATAGCGAATGGTTGTTGTCGGATTAAAGGGATTGGGAAAATTCTGTTCCAATTTAAACGCTTCCGGAGTATGGCCGTTGTTTAAAGCGATTTTGGTAATCTTGCCTTCAAAAAAGGAAAAGACTTTGCTCATTAAGGTATCGCGTTTGTCGGAATAGTAGATGGTTTCGAACGGTACTCCTAAATTCACTAATTTACCTTCGGCGCTTCCGCCCGGGAAGGTACCTTCAAACAAAATACCAGCAATATTCGATGTTTTGGCCCCTTTGTAACGCAAGATGGCTTTGGCGCTGTTTAACGGTTTGATGGCATCGGGCCAGTCCACGTCAAATGTACCGTGTTTGCCGTTGTCAAAACTAAAATCCGGCAGGCCGTCAAATAAACCACCCGGAATAGCCTGACAAACGTAATAGGTCGCTTTCTTGCCGTCCGGCGCGTCATCCACGTATTGCGCTTTAAGATAGTTGTGGTAGAAATTTCGGTCACTACTGTCGCCTTTGTGATCCAAATCCCAGCCGATTTCCGAGCCGCTAACGAATAAATGCCCGCCTTTTTTCAGAAAGGATTTAACGTAATTCTGCTCGGTTTTGGAAAAAGTTTCATCAGCCGTACTTTCGTCGCCTAAAATCCAGATTACGGTTTGGTAATCGTTTAGGGGAACTTTGCCGTCGATGACCGATTCGTTTAACACATAGGAAAAGCCGTAACCGCGTTTGCTTACCGGTCCGGCGTAGAAACGAATGTAATCGTAGCGATTGTTGGTGCCGCGATCAAATCCGTTGACAATTAAGACCTGCTGCGGATTGGCCGAAGGCACACCGGCATAAAGGTGTTTGGAAAGTTCGGACGAGCCGGCCGCATTGGCTGCCTTAACGCGGAAGTAATAAACCTGACCTTCCGTAAGATTGTCAACCAAAATTTCATTGCTCGCAGCCTCGGCGGAATCGGTAAAACTGCTGCCGTCCGTGCTGATGTAAGCCACGTAACGATCGGCGTGTTTGACCGTGTCGCATTTGATGAGCAACGAATGGGCATCCTGCGCCAAAACGCAAATGTGTCCCGGATATTGGGACGGCGGGTTAATGTAATGGGGAATGGAATCGCCCTGTACGGCATTGGAAATGGCGGATTCATTCCAGTAGCGATCCAGCATGGTGGCAAAATAGGTGTAGCGACCCTGATGATATTCATCATCCCAATAGGTGTCATTGCAGGAGAAGGAATCTTTGCCAAAATGCAAAGCAATGATCTTATCTTTGCTTACATCCAACACGGAATCCGGCGAGCGATAAATGGCAAACCAGTAATTCTTACTGACCGTATCCGGCGGTACCACATGGATTGTGTAATTCATGGAATCGATTTTACTCAGTGAGATGGCGGGCGAAGCCGGTTTGGTATCGACAATTAAACCGGTAGCGCGAATTTTGGTTTTATTCTTGAAGAATGCTTTTGCGGCCGTGTCCCAGTAATTGTGTTTGGCCCAACTGGCGTAACTGAAAAACTGAAAACCGTCCGTCCATGAAACGGATCGGCTTTTGTTGACGATGTCGGCATGGTGATCCCAAACGTTGTAGTCGTCCAAAACGTACGAACCCGGCCCAACGGTAAACAGACGTTTGGCGCGGATGCCGTCTTTGATCCAGGTGTACCAGCAATAGGGGCAATCGCCCGTCAACATATCGTAAAATCCGCTGCCGGTCGTCCAGTGGTAATGCATGGGCGTCAGTTGATCGATGTAACCTTTGTTAAACCACAAGGCCGCATCCTGAAAAACCACGTAATATCCGTTCCAGCCGCTCCAGTTGTATTTACCTAAAGCCGCAGGTGACAATCGTACCCAAGGTTTAACGGCCTGAATGGAATCGTGTAGTTGACGCACCAATTCCGTAACGCCCCAGCGACGCCAATCGCCCCAGGAATCGAAGCCGGCAGGCACGCCACCTGAAGCCGGATGTTTGACATCGTAAATATAGCGTTTACTACCGTTGGTTTTTTGCAATTGTTCAATGCGACTTTGGGGAATCATGCCATCCAATTCACGCACCTGGTCCAGCGAGGAAGGTGCGTTTTTCATATCGTCTTCGGTGTATTCATTCCAGCGGACAAAATCCAAATGTAAACCGTCAATATCGTATTTGCGCACAATTTCCATAGCGACTTTAATCGTGTAAGCTCGCACATCGTCCAATCCGGGAGAAACGCAGCGGTGGGCGGTCATGAATTGGCCGTCCTCATTGGTGCAAATCCAGTCAGGATGCTCGGCGGCCGGTGTGCCCGGATAGGTGGAAGACACGTGATAGGTATTAAACCAGGCGTGGAATTCGAGACCGCGCTTGTGTGCTTCCTTCAAGGCATAAGCCAAAGGATCAAATCCCGGATTACTATGGTAATTGGCATAATAGCCCCAAGGCTCGTAAGAAGAAGGATAATATGCGGTGCCGCTTTGCCGTACCTGCCACAAAACGGCGTTCATATTGGCTTTTTTAACATTGTCTAGAATTTGACGAATTTTGGCTTTGTTTTGGCTGGCTGACCAATCGGGATTGATGTATTCCCAGGTGATCACCCAAACGGCGCGAAATTCCTGATTATTTTTGGCTTTCAAAATACTGAACGGTAAAATTAAAAGTAGAAAAAACAACGTCAGCTTTTTCATTCAATAAACCTCCTTGTTAGGAAAAAATATTAGTTAAGCTTCTGAACAAACAAAGCTACAAATTTTTAGATCGAAGCGAAAATTTAATTGCGTGCCGCAGATCAATTTTTTGTACTCCAGGACAAATGTTTGCACGAACGGAGGCGAAGTCTTACCCAAAAAGACTATTTTCTGTGCGCTAACGCAAGCAAAAGGACAAGAATGCGATTTGGCGCTAAATATTTTTAGAAGACAGGACGAAAATTTATGCAGAGTTTTCATTTTTGAAGGAGACCCCTGCCATGAAAATCCGTTTGATTTTATTTTTTGTTTTTGGATGCCTGATAGCCCTGCGCGGCCAGGACGTTTATCAATCAAGCAACATGGAATTATTGGGACGCTGGGCCATGGGCGAAGCGCAAGCCGTTTACAGCGATTCTCAATTTGTGTATGCGGGCAACGGCGGTGTGCTGGAAATCTATTCCTTTTCGGAAGACGATTCCCTAACTTTGGAAAGTCGATTGCCATTGCACGGCGCTATTCAGGATATTGATGTACTGAATCAGGTGGCGTATGTAGCCTGCGGCAGTTTTGGGGTGGAAGTAGTCGATGTGCACACACCGCAAAATCCGCAAATCATTCAAAGCGTTCATTTGGGCGATGAAGTTACGGCTGTGGTCGCCAGCGACGCGTACGCCACTCAGCCCATTGTTTTTGCTCTGACCGACATCGACGGCCTTTTTTCGTATGATTTCTCAGACATGGAGAATCCGCGCCAAATCGGCTATTTGGAGACCATTAGCTATGGTAAGGATTTGTTCCTGGATGAAGAACGGCATCGTTTGTATTGCGCCGAATACAATAAAGGATTTGAAATTTACGACGTGGAAAATCCGGCCAAAATCGGTGTGTATGATCAATACGATACCAAGGGCTTAACCTATGGCATTTTTGTGCGCGATACCATCGCTTATGTGGCTGATTTCAACAAAGGATTGCAGGTGATTAGCGTGGCCGACCCTTACGGGATGTTTAAAATTACCGAATTTTCAACGGCCAATTACGCTTACGATGTGGTCGTTTGGGACAGCATGGCCGCGGTGGCTATCGGTAAAACCGGTTTGGAGCTCATTGATTTAACTGGCAATTCCGCTAAACAGGTGGTTGATTTCGAAGACAATGGTTCCGCCTTGTCTGTTGCCCATACCGACGATCGGATTTTTGCAGCGGATGGCAGCGGAGGCGTAAAAGTGGTGCGTGTTCAGGAAGACATGAGCACGATTGAGCAGCATTTGCCCGCGTTTGGCTCTAGTCGCGGGGTAGCGGTTCAGGATCATTACGTTTATGTGGCCAACGGTTTTGCCGGTATGTTGGTGCTTGATATTGCCGATGTGCAAAATCCCCAATTAGTGGCGCATCTGCCAATTTCCAAAGGGTACGCTAAAAATATATGTGTATCCGATACGTTTGCCTTTTTAGCCGCCAGTGACGGCGGATTGTACATTTACAGCATTAACGATCCGCAAGCGCCTTATCAATTAAAAAGAATGAATTACAGCAGCGGTAACGCGAATGGCGTTTTTGTAAAAGGCGACACCTTGTTTTTAGCCGATGGAGGTAACGGGGTGTATGTGTACAACATTAGCGATATGAGCGCCGTTACTTTAATGGCCAATTTCAAAACCAGTTATTCGGCCACCAACGTTAAAGTACGCGGCCATTATGCTTACGTTAGCGACTATTTGCAGGGACTGGAAGTGTTTGACATCTCCGATTTGTCGGCCGTGCATCACGTCAGCAGCAATACCAAACAAGTAAACGGTATGGATTTGGACTTGGCGGATTCCCTTGCCTTTGTGGCTGCTCAGCAAAGCGGCATGCGCATTATTGATATCAGCGATCCCGCGAATATTCGGGAAATCGGTCATTTTCGTTTTTCCAGCTACTCGTCGAGTCAGGGCGTTGCCGCCAGAGATACCTTGTTCTTCGAAGCTACCGGCAAAGAAGGTGTGCACATTGTGTCCGTCAGTGATCCGTTGTATCCGCATGTGGTTGGTAATTTCGAAACAGGCAGCATGGCCAAAGATGTGGCGCTGCAGGACAGCCTGATTATCGTGGCCGATTACAACGACGGCGTTTACATCCTAAAATACAATCCCGAGCCAGAGACCGGCATCGATTATTCCGCAAATGCTTTACCTTTTCAATTTGAACTAGAGCAGAATTATCCTAATCCATTCAACTCAAAAAC
>JALWEA010000579.1 GCA_027039465.1 Calditrichia bacterium
AATTCCCGTTTGATCCTCGGGAGGTCGATTTCAATTACACGGAGGCCAACGCCTGGCAATACACCTTTTTTGTGCCGCAGGATGTGGACGGTTTGATCCGATTAACGGGAGGCGCGCAAGCCTTTGGTCGAAAATTAGACCAACTTTTTACCGCGGAATCCAAAACCACCGGACGTAAGCAAGCCGATATTACTGGACTAATCGGTCAGTATGCCCACGGCAACGAACCCAGCCACCACATTGCTTATTTGTACGATTACGCAGGGCAGCCCTGGAAAACCCAGGCCACGGTGCACAAAATTTTGCACGAGATGTATTCGGATCGACCAGACGGCTATGCGGGCAACGAAGATTGCGGTCAAATGTCGGCCTGGTATGTTCTAAGCGCCATGGGCTTCTATTCCGTCACACCAGGTTCCGGTATTTACGCCATAGGAACGCCGATTTTAAAGGAAGCCCGGCTTAATTTGGAAAACGACCATACTTTTGTCATTCAGGCAAAAAATCTTTCACCGCAGAACAAATACATTCAATCGGCTACATTAAACGGACAGCCGTATTTCCATTCCTATTTATCGCATCAAACCATCATGAACGGCGGCAAACTTGTTTTTACCATGGGGCCAAAACCGAACAGGCATTGGGGCGCTTCGCAAAACGACCGTCCCGTTGCGGCCATTACGGATCATTTGATTTTGCCCATGCCTGCGGCTTACGTAAAGAAACGGTTATTTAATCGCCAAATCCGTGTTACATTGGCCGATGCGGACACGAACGCACAAATTTACTACGCCGTCAATCGTAAAATGCCGCAACGTGATTTCCGTTTGTACGAAAATCCTTTGTTAATTACCCAGACTTCGACCATTCGCTTTTTCGCCAAACGCAATACCCTGCGCACGCCAACCGACACGCTGCGATTGCGCAAATTTCCCGAAGGACGAAGCATTCGTCTGCTCACCCGTCCTTCACCGCAATACACCGCAGGCAGCGATTCGGCCCTGATTGACGGCATTACGGGCGGCACTGATTTCAGCAACGGTTACTGGCAGGGCTACGAAGGAAACGACTTGGATGCGATCATTGATCTCGGGAAGCCGAAGCGCGTTTCGTATTTGTCCGCCCATTTTTTGCAGGATATTAACTCGTGGATTTTCATGCCCTTGTACGTGGATTTTTTTGCTTCGAACGATGGCCAACATTTTAAAAAATTGGGTCGGGTAAAGAACACGGTTTCCGAACACCAATGGGGCGCCATCCCAAAGAATTTTGCCCTGCGCATTAAGCCTGTTCGAACCCGATACATTCGCGTAATCGCCAAAAATCGAGGTCTGTGTCCGGCATGGCACAAAGGGCACGGCGGCAAAGCCTGGATTTTTATTGACGAAATCACAATCAAATAAAAAATACGATAAACGAAATCAAAAACATCGGATTAAAGAGGAATCGTTACTATGGAGAGTAGAAAACAAAATTTCACCGGCGCACTCATTGCTTTAACCACGCTCTTTTTCATGTGGGGATTCATCACCTGCATGAACGACATCCTGATCCCTTTTCTCAAAAAAATGTTCGAACTCAATCGCTTCGAATCCATGATGGTGCAATTTTCATTCTTCACCGCTTATTTTGTCGGTTCGCTGATTTACTTCATCATCTCGGCGCGCAAGGGCGATCCCATTTCCAAGATCGGTTACAAGAACGGCCTTTTGGCAGGATTACTGATAGCCGCTTTTGCCAGCTTGCTTTTTTATCCGGCGGCTCAATTACAAATTTTCGCTTTGTTTTTAACCGCATTATTTATTTTGGCTTTGGGATTCACCTTGTTGCAAATTGCGGCAAATCCTTATGTGGCCTTGCTCGGCCCTCCGGAAACGGCCTCCAGCCGTTTAAATTTATCCCAGGCTTTCAACTCGTTGGGAACCACACTCGCGCCCATATTCGGCGGGTACTTCGTATTTCACTTTTTTACCAAATGGGGCAAACCCTTGTTCAGCCATTCCGGTAAGCCCGTATTAACGGACGCCGGTGAACAATTGTCGATTTTGGGTATTCAAATTCCCTATTTGCTTTTTGCCGTTCTTTTCATCCTGTTAGCCGTGCTCATTAAATACACCAAACTGCCCCGCGTCGTCAATCCCGCTGATGTTAAAAAAGGCGCGGGTGCGTTGAAGCATTCCCACCTTGTTTTGGGCATGGTGGCCATCTTTCTTTACGTCGGTGCGGAGGTAAGTATCGGCAGCGCTTTTATCAACTACGTGGGCGAGCTGCTGCACTATCCCGAGATGGAAGCGAAAAACTTTTTGGCTTTTTACTGGGGCGGCGCCATGATCGGCCGTTTTTTGGGCGCTATTTCGCTCAGCAGCATTAAACCGGCTAAAAAATATGTGTACATGTTTTTTACTTCCATCGTTACTTTTTTCGTTATTTACGGCATCATTTTTCTGGAAAGCGGCGGCACGTTTGCCTTCAACCGCGTGGCCCCTTTCATTCTTTTTCTGATCCTGAATTACATCGGCTTTCTCATCGGTAAATCAATGCCCGGCCGCACCTTAACCGTATTCGCGCTCATCGTCATCGGCCTGTTAACCACCACCCTGCTCACCGACGGTCTGCTGGCGATGTGGACGATCGTGGGTATCGGGCTGTTTAACTCCATTATGTGGTCAAACATTTTTACGTTGGCTATTAAAGATTTAAAGGAGGACTCGGCACAGGGCTCGTCTCTTTTAGTAATGATGATTTTGGGCGGTGCAATTCTGCCTTTGATTCAAGGCGCCGTGGCAGATGCCCTGCATGGTTACCACTATTCCTTTTTCGTGCCGATCATTTCCTACGTCTATTTGGCTTACTACGGTTGGAAGGGGCACATTGTAAAACCGAGGAAGGTTGAAGGTTGAAAGTTAAAGGTTAAGAGTTAAGGGTTAAGGGGAAGAGGAACGTTATTCGTTAAGCGTGTATTCGTTATTCGTTGGTCTGTGTTTGCGCAAGGAGTGGCGCGGTCCTTTAAGCATGTCCTGATTCTCGTGGTTACTCTCAAACCGGATACGGACGAGAATAATTGATTGTCTTTTTAGTCTTTAGACCCCCTAAATCACCCTCGCAGGGGGACTAAAAACGGTTCGTTGAATTTTGTCCAAAGCCCAAGTTTTAAGTTGCTTAATACAAATTATTTTACTCAAAGCATCACTTTCCCATCTCAGGGCAATGTTTCGCAAACTATTTTGCGTCTCCATCCGAGGGGGACAACAGGGGGTGGATAATTGGAATGGGTTGAATTGCTGAATGGGAAAATCGTTATTCGTTAAGCGTGTATTCGTTATTCGTTGGTCTGTGTTTGCGCAAGGAGTGGCGCGGCCCTTTAAGCATTTCCTGATTCTCGGGGTTACTCGCGAACCGGACGCGGACGAGAATAAGCGGTTGTCTTTTTAGCCTTTAGACCCTTAAATCCTCTCCGCAGAGAGAAGCAATCCAAATGTGTAAACAAAAAAGTTAGCCCCAGACTTTAGGCTGGGGTCAATAGAAAAATAAAAAATGAAAAACCGAGGACGTTTACGTCCTTTTATTTGTGTACAAATGGCACCCTAAAGGGTGCAAAATTTTTTGCCGATTACTTTTGTCCCCAGCATAAACGCTGGGGCTAACAACTCTACATGAGGTATCGCTATCGTACTGATGTCCATCTCAATTGTCAGCACTGCTCGATAATCGGTCGCCCACTTCATTATTCCAAGCATTTCGCGGGTCTATTTCATTCAAACTAAAAATCCTATTCTCACCGGACAACTTCTTCCAAACCACTTTGCGTCCCCCTCAGAGGGGGACAACAGGGGGTGGCTCTCATATTAAATCGCTTCAACTCAGGCTCCTACCCGCAAATCGCAGGCAGAAGGCGAAGCGCCCACCGTTCTTAAAATCAAGTACTAAAAATCCCGCTTTTTTCTTTCTTCTTTGTTGCATAATAAGGGATTTATTAATTAACTTAGACGCGTTGAAATAATGGAAAAAACCGACTGATTGCGCCGCTTCCAAAGGCGTTTTCAGTCTTTCACCAGTCTAAATCAGAATCGAGGAATTACTATGAAAAAATCAAAGATCTATTGGACAAAGACCGACGAAGCGCCATATTTGGCGAGCTTCTCATTGCTACCTGTTATCAAATCCTTTACAAAAAATACAGATATTGAAATCGAATTAAAGGATATCTCATTGGCCGGTCGTATTTTGGCCAATTTCCCGGATTATTTAAAAGAAGATCAAAAAGTTCCGGACGCTTTACAGGAATTGGGCGAATTGACGCAACACCCCGATACCAATATCATTAAACTGCCAAACATCAGTGCTTCCGTGCCGCAGGTGCAGGCGGCTGTTAAGGAATTGCAGGAAAAAGGCTTTAACGTTCCGGATTACCCGGAAGAACCGAAAACCGAAGAAGAGAAAGCCTTACAGGCCCGTTTTTCAAAGGTTTTGGGCTCGGCCGTCAATCCGGTTCTTCGTGAAGGCAATTCCGACCGCAGACCTGCTCCGGCCGTCAAAGCATTCGCCAAAAAGAATCCTCACAAAATGATGAAACCATGGCCCAAAGAAGGTTCCAAAACGCGCGTCGGACACATGGAAAAAGGCGATTACTACGGTAGCGAGAAATCAATCACCTTGGACAAGGCAAAAAACACCCGTATTGAATTTGTTGATAAAAACGGTCAGACCACTATTCTCAAAGAAAGCCTTCCTTTGGAAGAAGGCGAAGTGGTCGATGCCGCCGTTATGAATGTGCGCGAATTACGCAATTTTTACGCACAAAAAATCGAAGAGGCTAAAAAAGACGATATTTTGCTCTCCTTGCATCTGAAAGCAACCATGATGAAAGTCTCTGATCCCATTATGTTCGGTCACGCCGTTTCGGTTTATTACAAAGATGCGCTTGAAAAACACGCCGAAACGCTCAAAGAAATCGGAGCCAATGTCAACAACGGTCTGGCCGATATTCTGGAAAAGATCAAAAAGCTGCCGGAAGACAAACGGGCCGAAATCGAAGCCGACATTAATGCCGTGTACGAAAAACGTCCGGACTTGGCCATGGTAGATAGCGCCAAAGGCATTACCAACCTGCATTTGCCCAATAAAGTAATCATCGATGCTTCCATGCCGGTGGTCATTCGCGACGGAGGCAAAATGTGGAATAAAAACGGCGAGCTGCAAGATACCTTAGCCATGATTCCGGATCGCAGTTATGCCACCATTTATCAGGTGGTTATCGAAGATTGTCAGAAAAACGGCCAATTCGATCCTGCGACCATGGGCAACGTTTCCAATGTGGGCTTAATGGCCAAAAAGGCCGAAGAGTACGGTTCCCATGACAAAACCTTCGAAGCGCAAGGCAAAGGCGTCATTCGCTGCGTGGATGAAAACGGCCAAACACTATTGGAACAACCGGTGGAAAAGGGCGACATCTTCAGAATGTGCCAGGCCAAAGACATTGCCATCGAAGATTGGGTCGGACTGGCGGTTAAACGTGCCCGTCAAAGCGGTTCGCCCGCCATTTTCTGGCTGGATGATCGTCGCGCGCACGATCGTGAAATCATTAAAAAAGTGGAAAAATATTTAAAGAAGCATGACATCTCAGGTTTGGATATCCGCATCATGCGGCCTGACGACGCCATGCGTTTTTCTCTGGAACGGGTACGTCGCGGCGAAGATACCATTAGCGTAACCGGTAACGTGCTGCGTGACTTCCTGACCGATTTATTCCCCATCCTGGAATTGGGCACCAGCGCACGCATGCTTTCCATCGTACCTTTGCTAAAAGGCGGCGGCTTGTTCGAAACGGGCGCCGGCGGTTCCGCTCCCAAACACGTGCAACAATTCCTTGAAGAAGGCCATCTGCGCTGGGATTCGCTGGGCGAATATTGTGCGCTTGTTCCTTCTCTGGAAATGATTCATGAAAAAACCGGCAACAAAAAAGCGGCCCTGTTAGCCAAAACTTTGGACCAGGCTGTCAGTAAATATTTAGAGAACGGCAAAATGCCTTCGCGTAAAGTGAATGAATTGGACAATCGCGGCAGTACGTTTTATCTGGCCATGTACTGGGCGGAATCTTTGGCCGAGCAGGATGAAGATCCCGAAATGAAAGAACGTTTTTCTCGTATGGCCAAAGAGTTGAAAGCCAATGAAGCCAAAATCAACGAAGAGCTTTTGGCGGCACAGGGTCACCCGGTAAATATCGGCGGTTATTACAAACCGGACGAAACGCTGGTTGAAAAAGAAATGCGCCCCAGCCCAACGCTGAATGCAATTATTGATCAGATGTAAAAATATCTTCATTTAAGCAAAAAAGGCCTTGCAAATTAATATTTTGTAAGGCCTTTTATTATAAAAGATATTGAGTAAAAATTTTGACGAGAACTAAACTTTTAGGTAGTTTAATTTATATCGAGGTAGTAATATCATAACGATGGCAATAGTTCAACTTATTTTTAAAATTTCAATTTTCATATTGCATGGAAAAAATAAAGTTATGAACAAAATTTCAGACTTAAATAAGCTTATCGAACATTTTAAATTTTATCTTAAACAGTATAAAAATTCAGGTCACGATGTGGTGAATATACGTGTTGATTTTATTAACAAGTTTTTTAAGCTGTTAGATCTTGAAATTTTAGAAAAAAATATTAAAAAAATTTAATGCCATCATGAACATCCCTTTTGATATAAACACAACAAATGAAATTGATATTGATAAAGTATCCTTTAATCACTTTGGCGTTAAATATATTGGTATTGGAACACTTAAATGGAATAAAAAAGAAGGCTTCGAACTTAAAGCAAATTTCGATCCAGAAGATTATTTTAAATTTAAAGGTAAAAAAAGCTATGGGGGACCAAAACTCTTAAAAAACAAACTTTTTAGTTTTTCAATAAATGAATTTTGGAAAGCATATACATGGATTCCTTTTTCAGAATTTAACGAGATTCCACTTTTGTTTGGCAATGGTAAAATTTCTGCCAATTTCTACAATCTTATTTTTTACTCTGAAGCGGTTTATAATAAAAATGAAAGTTTAGTTCGGGGTAATTGCTATTTTAATCTTGCAAAGGGCACCCATTTACCTGATGCAGTTTCTAAAGAAATTAAAATTAAAGATAATATAATTTTCCAAAGCAAAAAATTTGAAGGAATATTAATTGAAGATAATTTTTTTAGAATACAAGGATATTTAAATGATTCAAAGGTTTTTGAAATTTCTTGGGAGATGGACAAAGAATTAATTCCTAAAAATACTCAATGGGAAGTAGCAATTGCAATAAAAGATTCACTGTCTATTAATTTAGGACAAACTGTTGTACTCTTACGTAGGGACTTATACCGCAATGATAAATCTATCATAGAGCTTATAAAAGAAAAAGAAGTTACAGATCTTGGATACTTTAAACCTATTTATAACAAAAATTTTTTTGATAAAGAAAAATTTAATCTAATTTTTAAAGCATTATTAAAAAAAGATAAAAACGCAAAAATTATCCATGAACTTTTTTATCAAATTGCTGATTCTTTGATAGTCAGAAATTTTGCTATGTGGCAGTTCATGCTAGCAAATTCTTTGGAAGCATTTTTAAGAACTTACTATGAGAAGCCTTTCCAGATTGGTAAAAAAAATGATACTTTCAAAGTAGAGTCATATTTGTATGAATTTAAAAGAGAATATTTTGAAAAGGATTATGTCAAAGAATGGCGTGATATTTTTAAGAAAGTCTATCAATGCTATAAGGATTTGCGACATATTAATGCCCATCCTGATTGGCTCAACTCTTTAAATTCAGAAACTAATCAAAAAAAAATTGAAGCAATGAGATATCTTTCAAAATTTTATGGTTACGTGATTTTAGCATTAGCAGGATATAGAAATTTAAAACCGGAATTTTAGAAAATTTCTTTTTTGGAAATCTTAATTAATTGTCGTATGTTAGCCCAATCAAATTGAGCGATTTGGCTCAGGCCATCGCAAAACAGCGCCGAAAGTCGGGGCGCTGCGAGAATCTTGCCTCAAAGAAACTTACCCTTAGGTGTAAACGGCAGGCTCTTCCAATTATTTGCACTCAAAATTGCTCAATTCAGGTCCGACCCGTTGCACGGTCGACCGATGTTACGAATTTGGAGCTGTGAATTGGATTGAGGCATGCCGTCATCCCGTTTATGCATCATTCCGAACATCCGAACGGCAAATACGTTAATCGTGTATTCGATATTCGTGAATCATAGCTTGGCGGATTTGCGCACAGCCGGATGTCGCTGTTTGTTTTTACGGCTATTTTTGCCCTAAAACCAATCACCCGGATCGGACACGATAACCGGCGGCTTACAATCCGGACAGTTCAATCATTCGTCCAACACCACGGCTAAAATGCCCCTTCCCGCGCCAATAAGGAAAAGGGCTTCATCGTGCAAATAGGACCGTCGGACAATGGACATTAACTTTATTTAAGGAAAGATTTTTTATGGAAAACACAAAAACATTTGACGACTTCGGTTTATCCGCCAATACATTAAGCGCTATTAAAGCCAAAGGATTCGAAGAGCCGACCGACATTCAGGCGTTAACCATTCCCGTCATGCTACGGGACGACACCAACATTATTTCGCAAGCGCAAACGGGCACGGGCAAAACCGCCGCCTTCGGCTTGCCGTTGATTGAAATGGTGAACACAAAGGCCAAAAACGTGCAGGCTCTGATTCTGGTACCGACACGCGAGCTGGCTAATCAGGTTTCGGAAGAAATCAACTCGCTGAAAGGCGACCGCGATCTGCGCATTGTGCCCATTTACGGCGGTCAATCCATCGACTTACAATTGCGCCGTTTGAAACAGGGCATTCACATTGTGGTGGGCACTCCCGGTCGGGTGATTGATCACATCAAACGCCGGACGTTGAAATTGGGCGGCATTGAACATTTAATCCTAGACGAAGCCGATGAAATGTTGAATATGGGTTTTATCGATGACATCGAAGAGATCATGAAGCACACCAATCCGGAAAAACGTACGTTGCTCTTTTCAGCCACCATTCCGCCGCGTATTAAGGATTTGGCCCGCAAATACATGAACGGCTACGAATTCATTACGGTAAAAAAGAAACCGCTGACCACCAAATTAACGCAGCAAATCTACTACGAAATCAAAGCATCGGATAAGTTCGAAGCGCTGTGTCGCATCATCGACATGGAGAGTGATTTTTACGGCTTGGTTTTCTGCCGCACAAAAAACGACGCCGATCAGGTCGCCAACCATTTAATCGACCGCGGTTACGACGCCGAGGCCTTACACGGCGATATTTCGCAAGCGCAACGCGAGCGTACTTTGGCCAAATTCAAGAAACAACGCACGCACATTTTAGTCGCAACCGACGTGGCCGCACGTGGCATTGATGTGAACAATCTGACCCACGTTATTAATTACGCCCTGCCGCAAGACCCGGAATCGTACGTGCACCGCATCGGTCGCACCGGACGCGCCGGAAATCAGGGTACGGCCATTACGTTTATTACGCCTAGCGAATACAAACGCCTGATGTTTATTCAGCGCATGGCCAAAGCCGATATTAAAAAGAAAAAGCTGCCGGGCGTTGATGAGGTGATTAAAGCTAAGAAAGAAAAAATTCAGGACGATTTGGCTACCATTCTCGAAGGAACTTTGGACAAGAAATATTACAATTGGGCCAAACAATTACTGGAAGACAAAAGTCCTACGGAGGTTGTAGCGGCCTTACTCAATTACAGTTTTGAAGAAGACCTCAATCCCGAAACCTACAATAATATCAATGATACACGATCCAAAGGCAATCCCCTGGACAAGCAGGGCAAAACGCGTTTGTTTATCGCGCTGGGGAAAAAGGACAAGCTTAACTCCAAAAAGCTGATAGAACTGATTCGCAGCCGCGTGGCCATTAAACCCAAACAAATTAACGATATTCAAGTGTTGGATAAGTTCTCGTTTGTTACGGTTCCGTTTAATATGGCGGAGCAAATTGTGGGCAGTTTTAGGCAACGTGGAGGCCGACCGCTCATTACACATGCCAAAGGCCATTAATTCTCTTTGATAGCCTGTTCAAAAAAATCAACAAACTCTTTGGCTTGCTTTTCACGACGGTAATTTTCAATGCCGTTAAAAGAAAATTGCGGAATATTTCCCGACGCCCATGCAGACAAAGTAGCGCTGATTTCCTTGATTTTTTGCGGAGAAATTACCACGCCCGAAGCGGTTTGACGAATCACATCGGCCGCTTCCCCTTTTTCGGGCACCAGAGCTAAAATCGGTTTTTTCAGCGCCAGATATTCGTACACTTTGCCGCCTACGGTAAAAACGCTGCGTTTACAACGATCGTCCAAAATAAAGCACAATGCATCGACCTGCTTGAGAACCCGCAAGCTGTCTTTGTGCGGCAAATAGCCATGTAAAATTAATTGATTCTCCAACCCGAATTTGGCCGCTAATTTTTTCAAATCGATATGCGCCTTGCCCGTAAAAACAAAACGTACCTTTGCCCCCTGCACGGGGTTTGCCGCCTTGAATTCGGCCATGGCTTTAAACAATGGCGTGGGATGGTTAATGTGCGAATAAATCGTGCCGGAAAAGGCAATGTCAAAGGTTTCCTTGTGAGCAATCTGCGTTTCACCGGCAAGTTCATTAAAATCATCCGCATCAAATCCGTTGGGGATAACCTTCCATTTGGCCTGAGCAAAATCAGGTATTTCCCGCCGATAAAAATCCAAGGCTCTCCGGTAAGCGTGAATACCGAACTTTACAGGTCTAACGGCTTTGAGCTCCAAACGTTGGTCTAAATAGCGATGTAAAGGCGTTGGATAAATTTTGTAGGGATTCAATGACCAGGGATCACGCATATCCAAAATCACCGGTAAGCGAAATTGCTCCTGTATACGACGGACTAAAAAAGACAGAGAATAAGGCGGAATACTGACTAAAACCACATCGTACTTTTCCGTTTTTAATTCCTGCTCAATCGACTTCCAGGCAAGGGCAAGCCATTTTTTGCGGCTGTCCGGCAAATAGAAAAAAGCGCTTAAATAGCGCTTCCAAAAGCTCGATTTACTCATCAAAGAAGCAGATCGTTTTTTAACATTGGGCAAAAGAGAAAAAGGAACGCGAATGATATTGGTAGATTGAGGAATTTCTTCAATCAAGGAAGGGTCTCGTGCGATAATATCTCCCGGTTCGTCGGCCGTAATCACGGTAAACCGCCAACCCATACCCGAGGCAAACTTCACCAATTTGGCCATCCGTTGCACGCCTCCGCCGCCTAACGGGGGAAAATAATACGTAATGATTAAAGCCCGTCGATCCATCGCTGATTTTCCAGGTCTCGAATGGTTTGGTACAAAATATTAAAATCTTTGGGATTGTGCTCAAAGTCCCGGTTGGCCATATCAAACGTAAACACTTTGAACCCGGCTGCTTTGGCGCGTTCAATCCATTCCTCATAAGCCTGATTCAAGCGCTCCAGATAAGCCCGATCCATCTGCAATTCGTAACTGCGTCCCCGTTTGCGAATATGTTCAAACAGCAAATCGGTGGTAGCGCGCAGGTAAATGATTAAATCGGGTTTGCGCAGGTAACTTGTCATAATTTCAAACAAGGCTTTGTAATTATCAAAATCGCGATCGGACATTAAACCCTGTTTGTGCAAGGTTGTGGCAAAAATTTCCGCATCTTCGTATATGCTGCGATCCTGAATGCATGAACCCGGCCACTCGGTAATTTCCTTTTGGCTGATGAAACGATGGGAAAGAAAATAGATTTGCAAATGGAAACTCCAACGTTTCATGTCTTTGTAAAAATCTTCCAAATACGGATTGTCGATTACTTTTTCGTAATAGGCCTTCCAGCCCAATTTTTGGCTGAGCATGCGCGTTAAAGTGGTTTTACCCACTCCGATATTCCCGGCAATAGCCACATATAATTTTCGATTTTCCGCCAACGATCATACCCTCGAATTTAGTTAAATATCCGTCCCTAATTTAATTATTTCCGGCAAACAAAACGAATAAAAACCCGTATGGTGTTTTCCAAAAGTAGGTAATCGAACAAATTAAAACAATTTTTTATTAAAGAATGAATTTAAATGTTAAAACATGAACAGGATGCTGGTAGAAAATCGCACAGGCACCCCTTTGACCGTACCTGGTTCAAAGCGAAATTTCATAGCGGCATCCAAAGCCAATTGATCGTAATAATAATTCAACCCCCGTAAAACCTTGGCTTGTTCCACCGTGCCTTTACGGCTGACAACAACGCGTACCATAACTTTACCGTGCTCGTACATCCCTTTGGCCGGATCATCGATAACGGGTTGCGCTTCCTTTACCACCTTGACCTTCTTGTCCAAAAATACATCAAGAAAAATCTGATTGTAATCGATTTTAGGCTTCTGCTCTTCTTCAACATTTTCAACATTCGTTTGAGAAATTGTTTGTTTGGCGGGCTTCGGCAAGGGTTTATTTTCCTGAAGCGTATCTTTGTTGGTCTGTGCAATCAATTCTTTCGGTTGAATCGTTTTTTCGGCTTTGGCAAGGGTCTCCGCAACAGCAATATTTTTCTTTGCCGTTTCTTCGGGAGCAACGATTTTAGGTTTTTGAGGAAGCTGCTCTTTTTGAGTGGCAACGGCAAGATTCGATTCCTGCCTGTTCTCTACCGTATCCTTAGGAGCGGGTGCCGGAGGTTGCTGAGCCAAAAGCATTTTCTTGTACAAATCCACGTTCCCTTTAATCGGATTAAAATCCACCGTTCCGAATCGATCCGCATCCGCTTTATCGTAAATATGCGCCAAAATGGTTTTCAAATCCTGGCTGCCCCAGGAATTTCCCTCGGCCTTAATATCGTTGGATGAATGGTTGTAAACATCGTATTCAAGATTATCAAACAACGCGTTTCGACCGGGATTGAAGTTTGGCCCTTTTTGCAAATCCCCTAAATTCGGTTTCGATGAGCCAAAAGCAATAATCCCGATTTGATTTTTGGTGATCAAATTATCGGTTAAAATCGGCTGAGCGCCTGTTTCACACACCACCCCGGCATAACCGTTATCCCGAATGATATTACCGATCAACTTGGCTCGCGAACGAACCGCAACTTTTACCCCGGCATTGTAATTGAACTGAATTTGACAATTTTGTATGATCGGATCGCTTTTTTTAATATCAAATCCATTGTAGGCATATTCAATTACGGAAAATTCAAAGACGGCAGGTTTTGTGTTATTAAGGATGACGATACCGGCCCAATCCTGCATGCGCGGGTTTTTTGCCGCGGAGGTAAAAACAATCTTGCGGTTAATCGTTCCCTTACTGATAATGGTTCCTTTGACAATCAGTTCCGCACGTGTTTTATCAAATCCGGAATGATTAACATCTTTATTGGGCTCAAATAAAATGCGGGTTCCGGGAGCAATTTGCAGATGGCCGGAAGGCGCAACGACCACGTCGCCGCGAATTAAAATAGTCCCGGACCAGCGGGTTTCTCCGGTAATGGTCTTCGTCTTAATAATACGGGCCGTTCCTCTATTCTGCGCTAAAGCAAAAACGGCCATAAAAATGTACAAACAAGCAAGAATAAATAATTTTCTCATATTGACCGATTAAACCATTGATTAAAAATCAATCTTTGGGTTCCACCTTGATAAAGGCATTAATCATGCGCAACAAATCGCCTTCTTTAAACGGTTTGGAAATAAAAGCATTGGCGCCAACCTCCGCACCTTTTGCCTGGAAATTCTTTCCGGCCTGAGCCGTTAAGATAATCACGGGCAGATTTTTATATTGCGCCATATTTCGCACTTTTTTAATTAAGTCAAAACCGTGCATCACCGGCATTTCCAAATCCGTAATCAGCAAATCCACCGGCGTCTTTTTGATTAATTCCAGCGCTTTTTTCCCATCTTCCACTTTAATGGTTTTAAAACCGTTGCGCTCCAAAAAGGAACCGACGAACTCACGTACGCTCATGGCATCGTCCACAACAAGGATTACCGGCTCACGATCGGTGATAACTTTGGCAATTATTTCACCCTGATCAATGAATCCCTCGCTTTCCGGCATTTTGCTCTCTTTCTTGGATGAAATAATTTTACGCACAAGCTGTTTTTCTCTTGAAGCGGCGAAAAATTCCGTTTCCACTTTGTGAATCAAACTAGCGTAATCCAAAATCAAGGCAACTTCACCGTTAGCCAGAATGGTGCCTCCGTTGATTAATTCCACGTTTTGCAGAAGGCTACCCAAACTCTTGATGACGATGTCCTGCCGCCCGGTAATTTCTTCAATGCCCAAAGCAATACTCACACCGGAATCATGTAAAATAACCGCCGTTTTCTTTTGTTTGATTTCCGGCGTTTCATCGCCCGGAATGCGCAGCACGGAGTCAATATCAACATAAGGCAAAAGTTTGCCGCGTACCTGAACATAAGAACGCTGATCATCCAACAAAATATCTTCCTCGCCGATTTCAAGCGACTCCATGACCGCAATTAACGGAATGGCAATGGTTTGCTCATGGAATTTAACCAGCATGGCCTGTGATACAATGAGCGTTAACGGTACCCGAATGGAAAAAACCGTCCCCTGATTGACATTGGTTTTAACCCGTACAATGCCTTTTAATTTTTGGATTTCGGAAACCACCACATCCAGACCGATGCCGCGCCCGGAGACATCGGTGGTTTTTTCGCTAGTAGAAAAATCCGGTGCAAAAATATATTCCAATAATCGGCTTTCCGATAATTTGGCGGCTTCTTTCTTCTTCATCATCTTGGAAGAAACAATCTTTTTACGAATCTTCTCGGGATCGATACCCTGCCCGTCATCAATAATATCAATAATAACCTGACTCTTTTCCTGACGGGCCCGCAGGATGATTTTCCCCTTTGGATCCTTACCCAATTTTTTCCGTTGAGCCGGCTTTTCGATGCCATGATCCACGGCATTGCGAATGATGTGCAGGAGCGGTTCCTGCAAAGCTTCCACCATGGCCCGATCCAGTTCAGCGCCGTTGTCTTCGATAACCAGTTCAATTTGTTTACGTTGTTTGCGAGCCAAATCCCGCACCGGCCTTTCAAAGCGTTCGAACAGCAAACGTATTGGCAGCATGCGGGCCTTTAACAGATCGCCGTGTAAACTTTTACTCAAAACCGAAAGTTGGTTGACATTCTTTTCCAACGAACGTACCAACTTGGACATGTTGCCGGAAATTTGAGAAACGTCCCCCGAAATATTTTTCAGGTTATCCGTAAATTTGGATAACATTTCAAAATCCTGTTTTAAGGAAGGCGGCAAGTTTTTCAGGTCGCCAAAGGTGCTTTCTTCCAAAAAGTCCTCGAATTGATGCGTAAAATGACGCACATCTTTTTTTCGGCTCTCCAAATCGTTGGATAATTTTTTTAACGTTTCAAAGTAGGAGAGTAATTCCGTACGATTGACGACCAATTCCGTAGCCAAATTCACTAAATGATCGACAAAGGACGATTTGATTTTAATGGTATTGTCCGCCTCCTGAACGGCTAAAGGCTCTTTGGGCGCTGGTGCAGCCTCGGGTTGCTTAATCTCGCGGGGAATCTCAAAATCTTTTAAGTAAAAAAGTTTGTTGTCAATATCGGCCAAACGGGCGGTAAATTCAGAGACGATTTCCGGCTTGCCCTGCTCAACCGAACGCACCATTTCGGAAATCAAATCGATAATGGTAAAAGCGGTCGGTAGCAGTTCCATCTTGGTTTCCGCGTTTTGATCGCGATACAGTTGAAAATAGTCTTCCAACTTATGGGCCAATTCTCCGATTTTATTAAAATTAGCCATCATGGCGCCGCCCTTAAGCGTGTGCAAATGGCGTAGCAGTTCGGCTAAAATCGTTCCGCTCTCCGGAACCTTTTCCAATTCGATCAAATCATGATTGATTTTTTCAATCAATTCTTTTGCTTCTTCAACAAACAAGCCGCGCAAACGCTTATTACGCTCTTCCTCGCCTTTTTGCGCCGAAATCACATTGGAGGCCAATTCATCGATACGGCTCAACAAAGCATCCGAATCGGCAGGTTCCAATTCGCCCTTAAAAATCAATGGCTCCATTTCTTTTAGAACTTCGGCAATCTTTTCTTGCAAGGCTTTGGTGCTCAAAGACGAATGCTCTTTAAGCTGCTCGGAAACTTCTTCGAATCGGCCAAAGACCAAGGCCAAATCATCCAAGCCGGTCATTTTGGCGGCATTTTTTAGCGCATGTACCGCCTGATCAAATTCATTAATGGCTTCTTCGTCTACCGGATTGCGCAACAAAGCCCGGTTCGATTTGATCAAAGTGTTTAATAAATTACGCGCATCCTCTTTAAAGATTTCGCGAAGTTCGGATTCATCCGTAACTTCGGCGCTAAACAAGGGCTTCTCTTCTACCTGTTTGGGCAAAGTTTCCGCTTCTCTTTTTTCCTCGGCTTCGCCGACCTTCGGTTCTTCCATGACCAATTGGTCGAGAACATTTTGTAAGGCTTCAAACGGCTCGGTATTTTCGATATCCGGTTTTTCGATCATCTCGACCAAAGCCGTTACGGCCTGTTCCATGCGATCCAAAAGTTCGGCCGGCATGGCAACATCCGGCGCCGCAAACATCTCCGCCGCTTCCTCTACGACGATGGCCGCATCCGCAATCGACTCGTGATTCATAAATTGTGCCGCCGTGTAAACCGCATGCACTTCTCCGGCAACGGCCGTAAACAATTCGCGCTTTTCGGGATTTTGTCGCAATTCCGCGATTATTTTTTGCGCTTCTTGCAAATGGCTCTTGCTATCCGCAGCAAAATCCTGTTCGTCTTCGGATATTTCGGGAGCCGTAGTTTCCTGTTGTGCCGCCTCTTCGGCCAAAACTTCGTTCAACACGTCCGCCAAATCTTTGCTGTTGCCGGCCCGTCCTTTTTCCGTTAAACGTTCAAAGAACAAATCGAATGCTTGTCGGATTTCATCCACCAAATCGCTATTGCCAATGCGCTTCCCTTGGCGGATAAACTGCTCATCAAAAAATTCGGGCAGGGGTAAATAGGAATTCAATTGCAAGGCTTTTAAATTTTGATTGAGTAAACCGATAAACCGTGCAACAGCCTGAACGGCCTCTTCATTGCCACTAGTAACGGCATCTGCCAGTAAAGGCGTTATTTCTTTTTCCCACAAACTTTGCATGGCTTCAACAAAAGCCTGCAAGGCGGAAGCATCCCGGAGGTCAAAAACCCGTTCTTTTTCTTCAACAACAAAAGCATCAAAATTAAAATTTTCCCAGAATTTCCTAGTCTCTTTAAATTTAGATTCCGGCGTTAACTCTTGAAGAAAGGTTTGCCATCCTTCGGATAAAGCACTCAGAGCTTCTTCCTTTTTTAAGGCTTCCGTGGCAAATACATTTTCGTAAACCGTCAAAAACGGATCGAAGAAAAGGTCGTTGATTTCTTCTTGCAACCAGTCCGCCGATTTGGTGATGCCGTGCAAAACGCTTAAAAATTTTTCCGCATCGGCCGAAAGCTCAAACGGATGCAAATCACGCGTTAGTTTTTCCAACAATTCACGAAATACTTGTAAAATTTGCGGCCGATCATCCAAACCTAACAGAGCTTCTTCGGCTTCTTTTTGCTCTTTCGCTTCTTCCTGTTTTTCCGGAACAACGGCTTCCTTTTCTTCGGACGTTTTTTCTTCCGTTGTTTCAACCGGTTTTTCTGTCGTTTCTTCCGGCACAACTTCTTCGGCCCTGGCTTCCGCTTCCGGCGCTTGCGTTTCTTCGGCTACGGTTTCAGGAGTGGCAATCGCTGTTTCCAATAAGTCCGTCAAACGATCTACTTCGTCCTTCAGTTGCTGATCGCGCACCGTGTAATTGAAATGTTCCAACGATTGCAGTTCGCCTAAAATCTCATTCATTGCATTGACAAATGCAGGGCTGTAAGTATTCATATCTTTTTCATGGTTGCGCAAGGCATCCATAATTCGTTCACACAAATATTCCACGCCGGTGTAACCGTGAATCATGCTCACTTCTTTAAGTGATTTGAAATATTTGATAATATTCTTTAAGGATTGGGCGGAAAAGGGCTGCTGCATTGCCTGCCGAATGAGCTGAACATGATCATCAACTTCCGAGCGGAAATATTCTTTAAGCAGATTATCAATGGTCACTTCGCCCTTTTCTTCCGGTTTCGGCCTTTGCGGAAGCACACCGGTTTCCAAAATATCCCGTAATTTCTCAGGATGCTCTTTCTTGAACGCCTTAAATTTGCTCGCGATTTCGGGAACCGCGTTATTCAATCGCTGCATCAATTCTTGCGCAGCAATTGATTTTAAATCTTGCGGGAAAACATTACGAATTAATTTAAGCAATTCGGCAACCGGTTCGATAAATGTTTCGGGCTCGGCTTCTTCTTCCAAAGCCACTTTCAAAAATATGGTAAAATCATCTTGATCGTCATCCGGTAAAGCGGCGAGTAATCGTAATTTTGCTTCTTGTCGGTAAAATTCATCAAAAGGAATGGGATTTTCATCCGCCAAACTTGAAACAGCTTCCGGCTCTTCCACCTTTTTGGCCCGTTGTTCCGCACTTTTCTTCAATTCATCCGTCAGCACTTCAAGCACGGTCATGATTTCCGGGTCTTCGATCATCAAAGCATAAAGATTAATGAAATCTTCGCTCATCCCGTCAATGTTTTCCATCGTTTGTTGCGGTGAAATTTTCTCAACACGATCCAGCATATCGAACAGAAAGATGGACATGTCGTTGGTTTCCTGATAATGAGCCAGCTTTTCCAGCACTAAGATGGGGTCTTCGGCTTGCCGAAGGCTGTTGGAAAGATCTTCAAGGATTTCAACGACGTGTGGCGTAAAGCGTGAACGTGCCTTTTCCAGAACCCGACGCATGAATTCAATAATAAAAAAAGAATTAAACGAAATTGCTTTCTCTTGCTTTAGCATCCTCAAGCTCCATTCGTCATTTGCTTAACTTAAATTTTGCCACGGCATTATTCAGTTCCAAAGAAAGCGCCTGCAATCTGGCGGCTGCTTCTTTGGATTGTTGCGCGTGATCGGCCGTTTCCTTGGCAATACCGGCAATCTCTTCCAATGAAATGGTAATTTGCCGACTAAATTTGGTTTGGTCTCTAGTAGCCTTGGAAATTTGAGCCGCGGAATCAGAAGAAATGTTTACTTTTTCGAGAATCTCACGCAACGATTCGCCTGCGGCATCCATTAATCGCGTTCCGTTGCCCACTTCCTGATTTCCCTTCTCAATATTTTGCAGCGTAAGGCTAACGCTCTTTTGAATCGCTTCGATCAGTTTGGAAATTTCTTCGGCGGAACTATTGGTTCGCTCCGCCAAGTTACGAATTTCATCCGCAACGACTGAAAATCCCTTGCCGGCGTCACCGGCTCTGGCCGCTTCAATGGAGGCATTCAAGGCTAGCAAATTGGTGCGGCTGGAAATCTCGGAAATAAAATCCGAAATTTCACCGATGCGCATCGAATTTTCATCCAAAATCCGTACCTGCTTCATCGATTCCCGAACGGCATCGCGAATGGAATACATGGCCTTAATGGCATTGCGCACAATTTCACTGCCTTCGGTGGCCACATCTCTAGCCTTCTGGGCCGACTCTGCGGCTTTCTGCGCGCTTTCGTTGGTGTTGGAAATCAACTCGTTCATTTCGCGGGCCAACTGGGTAATGTTTTCGGTTTGGGCCGCCTGATCCACCGCGCCTTTGGCCATCTCATCAATATTTTCCAAAATGTTTTCCGTTGAATCGGCCACCTGTTCGGCCGCTTTTTTGACATCACGAATCAAAGCGCTCAAATCATCGATCATCAAATTAAACGAATCGGACAAAGCGCCCAAAGCATCGGCCGTAACGCTGGCCTTAACGGTAAAATCACCTTCCGCCGCCGCCGTGACAATGCGCAGGAATTCTTTAATTTGCCTTTGCTCTTCTTCCCGCAATTTTTGAATTTCGTCAACCGATTGAAGACGTTTCTGCAAATCACCCAGCAAGTAGATTTCATCGGAAAGGTATTTAGCCGAAAACTCGGGTTTTTGTAACGGTTTGGCATCACGGAGCCGTTGCAAACTTTGATTTAGAAATTTCAAACTTCGATTCATCGGCCGGAATAATAATAAAAGAAAAATCTCCACTAAAAAGAAAAGCGCCAAAAAGCCTAAGGCATAGGGCCAAAAGATAGCTGCCAAAGAAGTTTGCTGCGAAGCCAAATCTTTTTCGCTGATAATCAACAACTTGGTCATGGTTTGTTTGATTTTTACGGGATGAATTACGGAAAGAAGGGCTTCGTTTTTTCGTTTTTCAAAATGCCAGGTTTCGCGATCGGTTTTGTAAGCGTCGCTCATCTCCAGCCACAAATCAAAGGCTTTACCGCTGTATTGTTGCCCTCGTTCGTCAAAAATAATTTCGGAAGCCGTGTCTTTTAAACGAATGATCTTTAAACGAACCGTCAGAGGTATTTCATATTCCAGACGGAAACGACGCGTCCGGTTTTGAATTTGTGTATATGCTTCGCCCGGCGAAACTTTCCCCTGCGCAATCATCATTAACGTATCTGCAGGCAGTTGGCGAAAGTATGCGGTTCCGATTAAACTGAGTCCATCATAATTACAGGCAATCAAACCTTCCTGATCTTTGTTAAATTGCCAGTAGGTAACCGCGACTGCGCCGATTAAAAAAAGCAAGAAAACCGTTACGCTGATTTTGGTAAACAGTGATTTTAAATCGTTTCTCATATTATCCTCGTCCGCTAAAACTTTGCCGTTTCAAATTTACGCATTCCGAGCGTTTGCCCTTATCCCGCCTTACTCAAACCGATATTTATTCAATTCCGAAGATTCGAATACGGATGTCATATCCAAAACATAAATGGGCTTTTCTTTGCCTTTTTTATACACGGCAGAAACAAACGGCAACAGATTTTCTTCCACTTCATTATCCGGGATGCGTAACAATTCCGACTCCAAAACGCGCATATCCAATACCTTTTCGGTTAAAACGCCGGACACTTTTCCGTTTACATCGCAAATCACAACAAAATAATCTTGTTTCGGTTTCTGCCTTTCAAAGCCAAACACCGGGGCAATATCAATCAAAGGTACAATTTTACCGCGCAAGTTAAATACACCGTAAAATTGCGGTTCCACGTTAGGCATGCGCGTAACCTTTGGTAAAGGTAGAATTTCACGGATATGCTTAATTTCGATGGCAAACAAACGATTTGAAATTTTAACAACGGAAACTTTTGTTTCTTCTTGCATAACAGCTTCTTATTTCTTTATCAGATTTTTAATGGTTTGGACCAATTCTTCATCGCGGAACGGTTTGGGTAAAAAGGCATCGGCGCCTTCGGCTCTGGCTTTTTCGATCATTTGAGGAGAATCTTTTCCGCTTAACATAATTACCGGAATCCCTTTCGAAGCCTTGATGGTTTTTAACAAATCGATGCCGTTAATATCCGGCAACATTAAATCCAAAATCACCAAATCCGGCTGCAACTGATCCAATAATTTCAGACCGTCTTTTCCGGTAACAGCCGTTTCGATTTGGTAATCTTCATTTTCCAAAGCCAATTCAACCATTTTACGGATTACAATACTATCGTCAATTACCAAAATAATGCCCTCGCCGGCACCGGGCATTGCCGGCTCTTCGGGAGGCGTTTCTTCGGCAACAGCTTCTTCGGCTTTTTCCGTTTCTTCCGTAAAATCGATGTCCAAATTAAACGATTCGTCTTCGGCTTTTTGTTCTTCGTGTATTTCGATTTCCGGTTCTTTTTCTTCCGTTTCTTCTTCGGTTTCCACACCCTCGAAGATCGAACTCTCTTCCAAATCTTCCTGCAATTCAAAAACCGATTCTTCTTCGCTACTCTTTTCTTCTACGGCGGACTCTTCTTCCGCGGCTTTTTCCGTTTTGTCCTGCTCTTCTTCTTTTTTACCGATCACCAAATCGGGCTCTTCCTCGGCAAAAAAGTCCGGTTCGGACGTTGCCTCTTCAGCCTCTTGCACTGCTTCTTCCTGCGCGGGTTCTTCTTCAGGCTCTTCCTCAACTACCGCTTCTTCCGGTTGCTCTTCCGGCTCTTCCACTTCTTTCTTAATAAT
>JALWEA010000580.1 GCA_027039465.1 Calditrichia bacterium
TTTTTAGAGTCACTGTGTTTAAATCTTTTCCTGTTTATAACCAATTAAATTTTTTTATAGCAATTTTGCATTTTTTAAATAAACAATTTTCCGGTCACTCCTTCGATTTGATTCATTGTCATGTCTCTTATCCGGCGGGTGTGGTTGGTTATTATTACAGTAAAATGAAGAAAATACCTTACATCATCACGGAACATTTCGGTGGGTTTACCGGACTGTTTCGAACGCCGGTGCATAAGCTGTTACTCATCAGGGCGTTGAAAAAAGCGGATGAAGTGACCACGGTTTCCGAATTTTCGGCCAGTATCATGCGCCGTTACATTCATCGTTCGGTCAAAGTTGTTCCGAACACCATCATGGTCGAAAAATTCCCACCGGTTGTGAGTAAAGACAGAAAGACGCCGCATCTTGGTTTTTTAGGGGCTTTGCATTCCCATGTGAAAGGGCTGGATATTTTGCTGAAAGCCATTGCCATACTGAAAAAACAGGAAATAAAACTGATTATTGGCGGCACTGGCAAATTAATGGATCACTATCAGAACCAGGCTAAAGAATTAGGAATTGCTGAAAAGTGTGAATTTTTAGGAGTCATCCATCCCGAAAAGCGGTCGGATTTCTACCGGCAATTGGATTTTTTTGTTTTGCCCAGCCGGCACGAATCGTTTGGCATTGTTTTGCTGGAAGCCATCGCGTCCGGGTTACCTGTGGTTGCGACGCGTTGCGGCGGCCCTCAGGAGATCGTGGAACCGTTTACCGGTCTGTTAGTGGAGCCTGAAAATCCCGAGGCTTTAGCCGCGGCGATTGAGCAAATGGCTAAAACCTACCGCGCGTACAACCGGGCACAAATGCGTAAATACGTTGCCGAACGTTTCGGTGCGGCTGCATTTACGAAAAAAATGCTTGATCTATATTCAAAGGTTTCGGGAGAACCAAGTCATGCATAAACCGATTTTTATTTTAGGTTGCTCCAAATCCGGTACCTCTCTTTTGAGAAATTTATTGGACGGTCATCCCGATTTGTTTGTCATTCCCACGGAAACTCATTTTTTTCAAAATACCGGCTATTGGGTGAATTACTCATTTCGAAGATCTAAGCCCGGGACTTTGTCGAGCGACGAGAAAAAGGAAAGGTTATTGAATTGGATAAGCGTGGTGAACCAAGCGGAGGATTCTGTCTCGGATTCGTTTAGCGCGAATCGTTGGAATCTTGCATTAATGCGGGAAGTATTAACCCGAGCGCGGGTCGCTTCCGACAAGGATTTAATGGATGCTTATTTCCATGCCCTTTATGCTGGTTTATTTGGCAGCCAGCTTCCCGATCATTTGCGAATAGTGGAAAAATCTGTTGAAAATGCGGAATTTGCTTTTGAACTTTTAAAGTTTTACCCAGACGCCAAGTTCCTTCATATTATTCGCAATCCCTACTCCAATCTGGTCGCATTGCGTAAATACGCCCAACACGTGCGGAGAAGCAAAAAATTTCCCTATTTGAAAAATATCCTGTTCGCTCTGTACAATTCATATTATTACCTGTACAAGAATTCCCGCGTGATTTCTGCCTACAAGATAATTCGATACGAAGACCTGTTAACAAATCCGGAAAACACCATGCGGCAGGTGGCCGATTTCCTTGAGATTACGTATCACGATTCTCTTTTAACACCCACCATGTTCTCTGAAAAATGGCAGGGGAATAGCACCAGTCGGATAAAATTCGATTCGATCTCAAAAATCAACATGGATCGCTGGAAAAAAGAAATCACATCTTTGGAAATTTGGATTGTCAACCATTTTTTTGATTTTGTTCTGCATGATTATGGTTATGAAAGGCAAGCAACTAAAAAAAATATTTTTTGGCCGCAAAAAAAAGAAACAACCAAAACTTATTTACAAAACAGAATTTTCTTAAAGATTTTTCGGAACTTCTAACTCTTTCACAGAGAAAACGTCCCAATGCTTGCACAATTTAAAAAATTAGCCCGGAATTCGTTGATCTACAGCTTGGGTAACGTTTCGACGAAAATTTTGGGATTTATTCTTTTACCCATCTACACGTCGCATTTAACTGTAACGGACTATGGTATTCTCGGGATTTTAGAAGTAAGCGCTCAATTTATTACTGCCGTATTCGGATTAAACTTATATCGCGCTTTGGTTCGTTGGTACTGGGAGAAAAAAGACTTTGCGTATCAGCAAAAACTATTCTTCACGGTGTTGATGTTTATGGTTGTGTTCGTTTT
>JALWEA010000581.1 GCA_027039465.1 Calditrichia bacterium
GTACTGGGTACCCCCCATTTTTTTAATACCATTCATCAAACAGAGATAATTGTAAATTACTAAATTTGGGCGGGCTGGCATAAGTGATTATTGTCCGCAATTTTGTTTTCGATAAAATTATGAAATAACTTTGGAAACTTTGTAATAAATGAATCCAAATAATTTGCTTAATCGATTTCTATAGGTTGATTTTATTCCGACTTGAGCTATTAGTTTGAGCAAATATTCCGATTTTTAGGGGAACCCTGCGGTTGTGAGTATTTAAAAACTCTATGGTTCCACATCTTGGTGCCGATTTTATTAACAGAAATAATTTTCACACTAAATTCACTTTAATTTAAATAATACAATTAATAAAAGAAATAGTTGTGATGCACTAATCGTAAATTCAAAATATTTTTTGAACCGATTTGCTTTACACCGTAATATTCGTTTGTCTCATTTTGACAGAAAGGCAGCGACATGAAACGATTTACTCTTATTTTGGCACTTACAATTTTTTTGATTTCAAACTTACTCTTCGCACAAACCAATCCAGTTCCCTTCACACAGGCACGGCAACGCCTGAACGGTTACAACCAACGGCTGATTCTCAAAAAGAACTCCATCGTCAAAAACGTACCCTTCCGCAATATCGGGCCTTCGGTGCAAAGCGAACGGGTAGTCGATATCGAAGGCAATCCCGACAATCAAAACGAATTTTACGTGGCTTATGCCTCCGGCGGCGTTTGGCACACTACCACCAACGGCATTGATTTTAAACCGATTTTTGACTGTCAGCCGGTTTTAACCATCGGCGATATTGCCGTGGATTGGAAACACAAAGGCACCATTTGGGTGGGCACCGGTGAAAGCAACTCCAGCCGGTCGTCTTATTCCGGCACGGGCATTTACCGCAGCGATGACGGCGGCAAGACGTGGCAATTCAAAGACCTGGCCGAGACGCACCACATCGGTCGCATTGTCATTGATCCCGACGATCCTAACACGCTTTGGGTAGCGGCGGTGGGACATCTGTATTCGCCCAATGCGGAGCGTGGTGTGTACAAAACCACAGACGGCGGCGAAACCTGGCGTAAGGTTCTTTACGTCGATGAAAATACCGGCGCAATTGATTTGGCGGCCGACCCTGAAAATCCCCAAATATTATGCGCAACTTTGTGGGAACGGACGCGGCGTGCCTGGAACTTTTGGGGCAGCGGTTCCCATTCCGGTATTTACAAAAGTACGGATGGCGGCGAACATTGGCAAAAACTGAATACCAAGGGCAGCGGCTTTCCGGCCGATTCCGGTGTGGGACGCATCGGTTTGTGTGTTTATCCAAAAAATCCGCACATTCTTTATGCCTTTTTGGACAACCAGGATCGACGTCCAAAAAAGAAAGAGGAAGAACCGAAGATAACCAAAGATTTGTTGCGCAAAATTTCCGTTGCCGATTTTCTGAAACTCAAGCCCGAAGATTTGAACGCCTTTTTGGATCGTTACCATTTCCCCATGGAATACACGGCGGATACCCTGTTCCAATTGGTTCGGCAGGGAAAAATTAAGCCGATCGCACTGGTGGAATATTTGGAAGATGCCAATGCGCAACTATTTGAAACACCGGTCATTGGCGCCGAGGTGTATCGCAGCGACGACGGCGGAAAAACGTGGCACAAAACGCACAAAGATTACCTAGACAAAGTCGTTTACTCTTTTGGCTACTATTTCGGCAACATCCGCATTGCACCCGATGATGCGAACAAAATTTACGTTTTAGGCGTGCCCGTTTTGCTTTCCGGGGACGGCGGCAAAACCTTTACTTCGCTGAATCAGGAAAATGTGCACGTGGATCATCATGCCTTGTGGATTGATCCGCAAAATGCCAACCATTTGATTTTGGGTAACGACGGCGGCCTGAACATCAGTTTTGACGGCGGCAAAACCTGGCTCAAAGCCAACAACCCTCCGGTCGGTCAATTTTACACCGTAGCCGTGGATATGGCCAAACCGTACAATGTGTATGGCGGATTGCAGGATAACGGCGTTTGGGTCGGCCCGCACACCCATCGTGAATCGCGCGCATGGCAACAAACCGGACATTACGCCTTCAAATCCATCATGGGCGGCGATGGCATGCAGGTGGCCGTGGACACGCGTGACAACACCACCGTTTACACCGGTTACCAATTCGGCAACTACTATCGCGTCAACCGAAAAACCGGCCAATCCAAACGCATTACTCCCAGGCATAAACTAGGCGAACGTCCGTACCGCTTTAACTGGGAAACGCCTATATGGCTCTCGCAACACAATCAGGACATTTTGTATATGGGCGCACAAAAACTGTTTCGCTCGCTGGACAAAGGCGAACATTGGGAGGCGATTTCCGGTGATTTGACCAAAGGCGGCAAAAAAGGCAATGTGCCTTACGGTACGCTGACCACCATTCACGAGTCGCCTTTGAAATTCGGTTTGATCTACGTTGGCAGCGATGACGGACTGATTTGGGTAACCCGCGACGGCGGTGTAAGTTGGCAACGGATTTCGGACAGTTTGCCCCAGGACTATTGGGTCAGCCGCGTGTGGGCTTCCAAATTTAAAGAAGGTCGGGTGTACGCCGCCTTGAACGGTTATCGCTGGGACAATTTTAAGGCCTTGGTTTACCGCTCGGAAAATTACGGCCAAAACTGGCAGCAGATCGGTAAAAATTTACCGCCCGAACCGGTAAATGTAATTAAAGAAGATCCTGTTAACGAACACATTGTGTACGTGGGCACCGATCACGGTGTGTATGTTTCATTAAATGACGGACAAACCTTCATGGCCTTTGCCAACGGTTTGGCCGATGCGCCGGTGCACGATTTGACGGTACATCCCCGCGAACACGATTTGGTGATTGCCACACACGGACGCTCCGTTTACATTGCCAACATGAACGAAGTGGAAAAACTGACGCCCGAACTTTTGGCCAAACCGCTTTTCCTGTTTAAATTGAAAGAACACACGGAACAGCTTTCAGCCGGGCAGCGTAATTATGCCTGGAAATTCAATCGCGGCGATTCTTTGAAAATTCCTATTTATTGTAAAAATCCGAGCGCTGTAACGATTGAAATCCGAGGTAAGAAAAATTTTCTGCTTAAACAATGGCAGGCCAGTGCCGATGCGGGTTTAAATTATCGGTTTTACGATTTTTCGACGGATTTGCCGGTACTGAAAAAATACCTAAAAAAAGTTCTGAAAGAAAAAGACAAAGCCAAAAAATTAAAAGCGCGCGATAACGGAAAAGTCTATTTACCCGCAGGCGATTACACGCTGGTGGTTAGGCAGGGCAAAACAAGTGTAAAGGGTTCCTTCAAAATCAAACCGGCTCCCAAAAAACAGCGTGGCAAGAAAAAAACGCCGGGGGAGGAAGAAGAACCGGAGATGTATTGAGGCTTGTGTGGGAATAGGGAAAAGGGGTTAAGCGTGTATCCGTTATTCGTATATTCGTTAATCGTAAAGCGCTGTCATTGCGAAAGATCCCGCTGACGCGTTCTCTACTCGACAACCGTATCTCGATACGTTCCGCCAAGGCAGAACTACTCGATAACCGGTTGCCTTTGACTGCGTCCGGTTCCCGGGTGATTCTGCCGGACTTAGGGACGGACGCGCCACACCATGTCAATAATAGGAGCGAGCGCAGTGAGTGGCAAGGATGGTTCAAAAGTACCGACAGAAACATTTATTTTTTCCACCCCCTGTTGTCCCCCCTCGTAGGGGGACGCAAAGCGGTACGGAAGATTTTGCCCGGTGGAAAGTTAATTCGGCGGTTTGGAGAAGAAACAAATACCGAACTGCCACAAAATTGAGTATTGAGCTCAATTTTACAAACGACTTTTTGTCCCCCTGCGAGGGGGATTTAGGGGGTCTAAACAAAGCAAAGGCAGTAAATTCCGTTGGCTGGCGTAAAGTTAAAATATTTCAATGCTTAAACAAACGGCCAAAATTATACAGGCACCCCTCACTGCGACTCGTAGGGAGGGGCCGGGGGTGGGTCATAAGACTCAAAACGCCCAAGATATTAAACTCCGTGTTGAAAATCCCGAGCATCGGGACGATCGCAGGAAGGCCGTGACCAAAATTTCCACCCCCTGTTGTCCCCCTCGTAGGGGGACGCAAAGCGGCACGGAAGATTTTGCCCGGTGGAAATTAATCCGGCGGTTTATAAGAGAAGCGAACGTTGAACCACCGCAAAATTGGGTGTTGCGCACAATTTTACAAACAACTTTAAGTCCCCCTGCGAGGGGGATTTAGGGGGTCTAAAAGCATCACAGATAGGCCGTGGGCGGGTTTAAAACTTTAATTCACAAAATCAGGAGTTCCGAACCATGAAACGCTTGAATATCCTTGTCATCATTTTCCTGTCCGTAAATGTGCTTTTGGCACAAAAAATGAATGTACCCGAATTTCTGAAAAAAATTCACGAGCCCAAATCCCTCTCGGGCTTTCACATTCTGCCGCACACACCGCCCATGAATCAGGACACCACTTCCGCCTGTTGGGCTTTTGCCACCACCTCGTTTTTGGAAAGCGAAATGCAACGTTTGGGACAAGACACCGTACGCCTTTCCATGATGTTTCCCTTCTTTCATGCTTATGTGGAAAAAATGCGCCGCTTTGTGCAAACGCATGGCAAGTCCCGTGTGGCGCCCGGCGGACTATTCCCGGATGTAACGGACATTGTGCAAAAATACGGCATTGTGCCCTATCGGGCATATCCCGGCCTGCCCAAAGGTCGCACCCGTTACAATCAGCATGCCCTTTACCGCGCCATCGATTCGCTTAAAAAAGAAGTCAAAGCGCTGCAAATCTGGGATGAAGATTTGGTTCTGCAAAAGACCCGCGAAATCCTGTACAAATACATGGGTGTGCCGCCCCAGTCATTCACCTACAAAGGCCTTGTTTACACGCCGCAATCTTTCCTGAAAAAAATCGTTCGTTTGCCGTGGAAAGATTATTTGATGGTCACCTCGTTTGAATACGCCCCCTACTTTCAATTTACCGAATTCAAAGTGCCGGACAACTGGGCGCACAATAAGCATTATTTTAACGTACCGCTTAAATTATTTTACCAAAGCATCAAAAATGCGCTCAAACGCGGCTACCCCGTGGCCTTCGATGCCGACATTTCCGAACCAGGACGCATCGGCAAATACGACGTTTCCTTCATTCCGCCGTATGACATTCCCGGCAAATACATCGATGCCGAAGCGCGTGAATATCGCTTCAAAGGCGGCCTGACCACCGACGACCATTTGATGTTATTTTTGGGCTATCAGCGCCATCACGGTAACGATTGGTTTCTGGTAAAAGATTCCTGGCGCGATGCCTGGCAAGGGAAGTTCAAAGGCTATTTTCTCGATCACGGCGATTACGTCAAATTAAAAGTGCTGGCCTTTTTGGTCAATAAAAATGCCATTCCCGAAATAACAAAACATTTGCCCGAAAAAACGCTGTCCAATCCGACAAGGTAAAGGTAAAAACGAGGTTTGCCCGTGGACTGGAATCTCCTGAAAATCCTTTGGCTTCAGCCGCTAAACGCATGGAAAAGTTTAACCCTGCCTGCCCGTTTGCAGCATGCTTTTTTGCTGTTGCTGATTTACGCGTACGCAGGAACCCGCCTTTTCAAATACCTGAACATCCTGCGCTTCCGCGATCCGCTTTTGTACCAACAGCTCCTTTGGGCTGCCGCACTTTTGATCGCCGTCTTCTTTCTGCTCAGCGCTCCGTTTCTTTTGCGCCGCGTCCTGCCCGCACAAAACGGTTTCGCGCATTTTCTGATACTTCCGTTGCGCCCCGGCCAGCTCCGCACTCTCGTTTGGTATTACACGCACAAATACTGGATCATCGTCTGGGCGATTTTCCTTCCCCTGCCCGTCGCCCTGCTCACCCGCGACGCCCTTTCCGCTTTGCTGCTGACGGCCTTTGTTCTCTTTGCGGATGTGGTCGTTTTGTTTGTGTTTTTTATTTTATTTTTACGAATCCATTCGTCGGCGCTTTTCTACGGCGTTGCTGCTGCAGGTGCCATCATTTGGATGGTAATTTGCGGCTTCTTGTGGCGCTTTCCCGCTTATTGGCCGATCATCGGAGTTTTCCTGCTACTTAGCCTGTCCGGTCTGGCGCTGCTTTTCAAAAGAAGCGTCCGACCTTCAACGGAGCCGTGGCTTGCTTTAATGCGCCAAACGATGCGTTCTTCCCGAACACGCCGTTCGGTGTCCGTTTCCGGCAATAGGGCAAAAGCTCTGTTCCTGCGCGATTGGCTAAACCACCTGCGCAATCCGTCCTATTTAAAGACCAAACTTGTTTTACTGCTTCTGCTGATTTTCGGTGGACTGATTGTTTTCCGATCCTATTCAGCAGACAAGGCTCTGTTGCTGTTTAGCGCTTTTTGGCTCGGGCTGATCTGGTGGCATTACAGCGGCGTGTTCAACCGGCGCTTTGCCCAAAGCGAACCCGAATGGTTTTTCCGATTGGTACCTTTACCGTTTGTGCGTTTTGTTTTGATGCGCTTTGTTAACGAATTTGTTTTCGTCGTTGTAATGTTAGGCTTTTACAGCGCGGTTTTGCGGGCATCCGGATTCGGCTTTGCCCAACAATGGCAGTGGCTGCTTTTGCTGACCTTCTTCAGCGCGGTCATTCTCCTGACCATGATCGCCTTTCGCATTCTCTTTTATGATGATCCGCGAACCGGAGGCTACGCCTATCATTTTTCGATTATCTTTTTCGTCGTCATGACGCTGAATTATTATTTCACAGGGCCGCTGTTGACCCTGCTGTTTTTAATCGTTTATTTTTACAAAAGCTACCGTTTCCTGAAAGATTGAGGCCGATATGATTGTTTTTAGCGATGTTTCATTG
>JALWEA010000582.1 GCA_027039465.1 Calditrichia bacterium
ATTGAGTATTTTTATCAGGCACTAAAATAACAAGATCTTTTTTCATTGCAAAACTCCGGCGGCATGCAATGTTGATAAGTCAACGTCTTTTTTCCATTCCTTTAATTTAGGATGTTTATCTCCACGTACAACATCAATTGCGCCGGTTTCTGTCTTTGAAAAGCATAAAATATCTTTTGGTTGCGAAAGTCTTAAAACAATCGGAGAATGAGTAGCCAAAATAATCTGATTATCATACGTTGAAGAAAGAGATTGAATCACTGTCTCAATCGCTTGGGGATGTAATCCGTTCTCCGGTTCTTCAACGATAAAAATTTTATCTTTAACTGGCAAATAAGCAATCAATGTTTGCGCCAACAAGCGTAATGTACCATCTGAAAGCAGCCATGAAGGAACGAGAATACCGTTTTGGTATTCAATAATCAAATACAAAAAACGATCTTCTAATTTTTCATTTATTTTAATTTCTTTTATATCCGGAAGAGCTGTCCGAACATGCTCTAACCATCTGTTGAAAATATTCGGATAATTTACTTTTAAGTTTTTTACAACCTTGGCAATATTACTCCCATCCGTTTCAAACGAGACAGAAGCATCCGGGCGGCAAGGCCAACGCATCGAATTACTATCCAACTGAATAAACTGAATACCTTCCATTAAAATATCTTTAATCCATAAAGAAATGGGAAAACGGTTTGCATCTTCCGGTATTCTCGCCAAGGATGCTTTTTGAGGACCGAATCGATAGACAATATTCCATTCCGTGTTTTCCGATCTAAATACATCATTACCTTTTGAGCTTTTTGAAACAATTTTTCTCCATCCGATAGGCGACTTTGTTCTTTGTTTGGCAATATGCTCCGGCGCTTCGGGTTCAGCGGGAAATAAAGAAAGTTGTTTATCCTTTTTTTTTAATGATTGTTTGCCATTAATATTTTTTATCAACCAAAGATTTTCATTGTCAATAATAATGCCTTCGTCCTCTTTGTGCCTTAAAGAAATTTCATAGCGGGCAAATTGAAAAGTTGAATGCATCTCAATTGGAATATCAAATTCGAGTGCAAACTCAAAATAATTTCTCTCATTATTCCAAACTAATTCTGTAAACCGGGAACTTCTTTTTTCAACGGCATTTGATGGGCCATCATTTAAAACATCTTTAATAAATGTAAAGATATCCAATAGCGAACTTTTACCACTGGCATTTGGCCCCACCAAAATATTATAAGGTAACAAATCAACATCAATATATTTAAATCCTTTGTAATAAAGCGCTTCTATTTTTTTTATCATGAGCTCAATTCCCGCTAATTTTTAATTCGAATATAATTGTAAATCTACTGATTAGCAATCATTCCATTAATCAAGTTCGAATAAAATCATGGCTTAACCAAAAAACTCTTTTTCAAACGAATATCCCGCGATGAAGCGCCAATCATTATTCGGTATTTTCCCGGCTCCACTTTCCATTGATGATTTTGAATATTGTACACCTGCAATAAATCCGGTGTAATTGTAAATGTCACGGTTTTTTCCTCGCCGGGTTTTAAGAATATCTTTTTAAATCCCTTTAATTCTTTGGGCGGTGTCGGGATCTTTGTGGCTGCGTGAATATACAATTGCACCGTTTCCGCTCCGGCCCGATTGCCTTTATTTTTTAATTTGAATTCAACCGTAAAGCTGTCGTTTTGAGTAATTTGACGTTTGGAAAGCTTCAAATCATCATATCCGAACTTGGTATAGGAAAGCCCGAAACCAAATGGAAACTGCGGATCAATATCTTTTTGATCGTAATGACGATAGCCCGTTAAAATGCCTTCGCCGTAATCGATTCCTACGGGATGATCTTTGTGATTTTCTTTATAAATCGGGCCTTTTTCTCCTTCCGGATAATAATATCCGTATGCCGGAGCATCCTGCCATTTTTTAGGAACACTAAACGGTAATTTCCCCGAGGGATTCACATCCCCGAATAAAACTTCCGCCACCGGAATGCCTCCGGCTTGTCCCATGTAAAAAGTGTGTAAAACGGCTTGCACATCATCTATCCACGGCGAAAAGTCAATGCCCCCTCCGGCCGTTAATAAAACGATGGTATGATCATTTAAGTTGGCAACCTTTTTAACCAAACGATTCTGCTCTTCGGGTAAAGCAAAAGGACGATCATGTCCTTCCCCTTCGATTTGCGCATTGAAACCGACGCACACAATGGCCGCATCATAATTTTTTAAAGAAG
>JALWEA010000583.1 GCA_027039465.1 Calditrichia bacterium
AAGCGAATCATGCCCGGCATCCACCGATCGCGGGTCAAATACTTTACCTACGGCCGCCGTTTCGTAACCGTTTTCTTTGAAATATTGAGGTAAGGTAACCACATCGGGATTTTTATCGCGAATTAACGTTTTTAAATTCCAAACCTGCGTTTTATCGGGACGCCATCCGGTAAGTAAACTAGCCCTCGAAGGTGCGCTAACCGCTTGCTGACAATAGGCCATTTCGAACACCGTACCCTGAGCAGCCAAGCTGTCAATATGCGGTGAAATTACCGTGGAATCCCCGTAGCAGCCCAACATGGGTTTTAAATCGTCAACGGCAATAAAAAGAATATTGTAACGCTTTGATTGTGTTTTATTCTTGGCAAGAGCAGAAGTAACCAATACGCTGCTCAAAAAGGCAACAAAAAGGCCACGTTTAAGAAATTTACGCATGCTTTCTTTTACTATTCTCCATGAATCACGCACGGAAAATTCACTATGGCCTTTCATGAGCAGCATCTCCGAAGTTTTAAAAAAGATTCAAAATTGTAGTTTAAAAATACAGGCAACAATCATTCTAATAAAAACTAAGGACGGAACTCAATGAACCGTCCTTAGTCGTCATTTTGGTTTTAAAATGGATTTATTTCATTAACATCATTTTACGTACTTTGCTACCGTTTTTGGTCTGCAAACGGTAAAAATATACGCCACTCGGCACAACATGGCCCATGTCGTCACGGCCATCCCAAACAACCAAATGATCTCCGGCAGCTTCTTTACCTTTGACCAATGTTTTGATTTTTTGACCCAAAACGTTAAATACGGTCAATGAAACATCTCCGTTTCTTGTCAGCGTATATTCGATGCTGGTTGTCGGGTTGAACGGATTCGGGTAGTTCTGTTTCAAAGTGAAATTACCAGGAATAGTCGGCGTTTTGTAACTTTCAACAGCGGTATATTGAGCCAATTCCTCCGGATACCAGTTCAAGTCACCGATATGAAAGCCATCGGTGGACTTCATATCTGCGGAGTAAGTTAAATTTTCCGGATAAGGCCAATCCAGTACAAACAAATAATAGTCGGGTATCGATTCTTTATCGGGTTCCCAACCGGGTAAATAAGCGGCACCGCCTGCTCTTGCATTTTTCACCCAATCCAATATTACGGCCGGACCGGTTTCGGTAAAGCCGGGATCCATATTATAGGTATTCTCTTCGATTAAACCCGGATAATGTTCGTCATCGGCGAACATCGCCTTTGTACGGGGATTCATCCAAACGTCGCATTGAACGGAATCTTGCGTTGCATAGTAATCCAAAACATCTTGCGACCAAAAATAGCAATTGTTCTTAACGATGAGTTTTCTTTGATTTTCCGGAATGGTGTAAACGCTTTGCGTCGTATCACCCGGTGCATTGCCCGGCAAAGTATCCACATTTACAATACCGAAAATTTCCAAATCGGGGTCTTGGCCCTGACGTTCGGGTAATTTATCGCCCCATAAATCCACATTGTAAAAAATATTGTTGGTAATTTTGGCATTGCGATACCAGTGATAATGAAGCGGCCATTTACCTTCGTTAACGATCGTATTGTGATCGATTTCCAGATAGTTAAAATACATCCAACGTCCTTTGAACAGGAAACCCAATTGATTAAAAATGGTACAATTGCGAACAATTAGCGTATCGGTATTGTGCTGCCCGAAATTCATCGTCCACGGGCAATACACACCGGAAGGACGGGTATTGTTGCGCACGTGTAAATTTTCCAGAATAACAACCAAACTATCCTGATTGAATTGAAGCGGAGACCAACCCATGTAATCCCAGCCTACACCATCCAAATGAATGCGCAATTTGGGTTTTTTGGCCACAATTAAATTACCACCAACCCGTGCGGTATTATTGGTAGCGATACCATGGAAGTAAACGTTTTTAATCGTTAAATCGGCATACGTGTTAATAATTTGCCCGATGCATTTACCGTTTGCAAACGGTTGCGGCGTAACCTGGGCAATGGCGGAATCCGCTGTAGGCGTTTCACCGATGATGGTCATCGGATTGTGGAAGATCATTTTTTGCGAAAGAAGGTAAACAGCACCTTTCTTTAAAACATAAATATCATGCGCTTGTGATCCGTCGGCCAACGTATCATCAACCATTTCTTTGATCAAAGAATTCACGTAAGCGGTACCGTCTTCTTTAAGCGCAGGCACTACTTTAACGGATTGCGCTAACGCACTTGTTAGCAAAACCATGGTTAACACGGTTAAATAAATTACCAATTTCTTCATTTTTGTTCTCCTTAAATAAATGAACCTACTTACTCACAATTCCTACCCTTCCTAACACTCAACAGAGAAAGATTCCTTTCTTTCCCCTTTTTACATTATTTTGCCTTTTTTGATCACCTCCTTTTCTTTTTTAATATTTTCAACAATAATTAATTATTCCTTTTTATTTAAAAATGTAGCGCAATCCGGCGTCCACGGTCATTCCGTAAAAATGTTTATCCGAATAATAATCATCACTACCCAAATGCTTGACACTGAACTCGATCGGTTCGGTAATATTGCTCCAATTCAGATAAAATTGCAGACCTTTAAGCGGTAATTTTTGACGGATTGAAAGATCGTAAAGCGTCAGCGCTTTGGTGGTCGTGCGTAATTCTTCATAAAAATTGGTGGATCGGAATACATCCGAAGTAAATTGCATGGAACCCCGAATTGAGAATCCTTTGTAATCGTAACCGAGCATAAGGTTGAATATGTTAGTCGGTTGATCAATTAGGCGTGCCGTGTAAGTTGTATCCAGATTTCCGACTACTTCGGTATGTGGAAACGGAAAAGGCACATTCTTTATAATTTGCACGGTTCTGGGATATTTTGCTTGAGAAAAGATATGCGAATAATTGACGGTTAATACCAGCCCTTTAAGCAACCCGGGTAAGAACCAGAAATTAGATTGCCATTCCGTTTCAAAACCATACAATTTGGAAGGATTCGGATTGTTAATAAACCCGTTCAATTGTCTGCCTTTAACATAGGCCGGTAAATCGTAAACAGCGGCTAAAGAATCATTATACAAAAAAGTGGATTTGTAAAATATTTTATCTTTAATGGTTTTATAAAATCCGCCCAAGGTAAACAAACCGATTTTATGACCGTAAAAAGAGAAGTAGACATCATAATTGGTTGCTCTTTCGGGTTTCAGATAGGCGTTATTCCAGTAAATACTATTCGAATAGATCGTATAGCGCGGAATGATCCGTGCATATCCAGGACGGGCAAGCGTTTTTGTGTAACTAAGACGAACATCGAACCAATCGAATACCTGATATTTCAGATGAATCATGGGGAGCCAATATTCATTATTTCGGGTTATGGTGGTGTCACGATAGTTGATACCTTCTTCCCACGGTTCGTTCCATTTGCTTGAAGTGTAATCGCCGCGAATCGCGTTGTATTGTGTGCGGTTGTGTTCGTAACGCAGGCCGGGAATAAAAGTAACTTTTTCTCCGATTTTTAATGTGGGCATAACATAACCCGCGTAATAGGTTTCATTTCCATGATAGTCGCTCATCTTCGAATCGTGCGTGGCAATAAAAAAGCTGGGAGATTCAAAACCCGTTCCAGGCGGAAGCTGGCGCAATATTTCATCAATTACATCGCGCATAATTTTAATATCCGGGACATTCCCGATTTTAAACTTACCGCCCATGAATTTGGACACATCGTAATTTCTGTCGATAAATGGACCATACGGGAAATTTACGCCTTCACGGGGATTACTGTAGCCGGCCTTTTCGAATTCTTCGGGAAATTTCGGTTGCAAATAGTCGTACATAACTTCTCTGGCACGAGCTCTTCCGCCCCAATTGGGCAGCCGGATCATATTAAAATCATATTTTTTGTTTTTATGCTTGTATTCACCACCTGCCTTCAAACTCAATCTAAGAAATTTACCGATGTTGTATTCCGATTTCACACTGAATTCCGCACCATGTTCATCTTCTTTTGTGTACGAATCATTTATGTAAAAGTCCGTGATATAGGCCTTCTCAATTTTTTCGATCGCCTTGGAAGGGATTGAATCGGGAATAACCGGATCACTTTCCACCGCCCAGTTGCCGAAAGCATTCTCTTGGGTCGCAGTCATTTTGTACTGATCGGAAAGCTTACTTTCGGAGGCCGAGTAAAATAACCTGGCATTCAATTTATATTTGCCGAATAATTGTTGTAAATTCAAAGAATTGGTCATCACGTAGGATTTGTAAGCCCCATCGGTGGCGCTGTAATTCAAATTACCATTCATGGAGTTTGGCTGATAGTTTTGCAAAACCGTACTAACATTCCTTGTAATCCCGCTGTAAAAATTACTGAAAATGATTTTTGTGTTCGGCGTTTTGTAGTCCATTACAAAATTTGCACCATAGCGATTAATAATACGCCCGACATCTTTTAAGGCAAGACTGGTGGCAATACCGGTGCTGTCGTAATCCAGCCATTCGTATCCCGCATTCATTGAATTGTCACTACGATTTCTGCGTTCCACATCAATCTGAGCGAGAGCACCGAACTTGTTATTCCAGAAACGCTTACTTCCTCCAACGACAAATTTGTAGTCACCTAATGTTTCTCTTAAACCATTGTACCCCCCCTGGGCAACAATATTAAATGTTGTCTTATCCGGTGCTTCTTTCATGATGAAATTGACGGTTCCGCCGATTTGATCGGCTTCCTGATCGGGCATGGCGGTTTTGGACACCTCGATACCTTGCAACATGTAGGGAGAAATCATGCTCAAATCGCTACTCCGATCGCCCGAACCGGTGGCGGCCAATGTAATTCCATTAATCTGAATTTTATTGTACTTAGGCGATAAACCTCGGATAACCACTTTATTCCCTTCGCCACCGGCTCTCTTTAATGAAATACCAGGTAAGCGGCCGACCGCCTCCGCTGCATTGGCTTCCGGCAATTGCTGAATTTTAGAGGATGAGACGATATTTTTAATGGAACTGGCACTAATTTGTTGGTTGATGGCTTGCATTTGCCCTTCGGCCTGAGCCGTAACTTCAATGGTCTCTCCGGTAAGGTTGGTATAATTCAATTTGATAACCAGCTTCAAAGTCTTACCAGGCTCTACGGTGATTTTCTGACGCTTTTCCTGATAACCGACATAATTGACAACTAACGTGTAAGTTCCGGCAGGCACATCCAAAATCTCGAAATGCCCGCTATTGCTGGTAGCCGATCCTAATGTTGTACCATCAAGATAAACATTGGCACCAGGTAAAGGTTGTAAACTTTGGGAATCAAATACATATCCCACAATTTTTCCTGCATTTTTTGCGAAACTTAATGTGGCACCAATGAGTAGAAAAACGAACAAAAATCGGATAAAATTTTTCATTGCGGCTCCTCCAATAAATTACCCAAAGTAAAATAACAAAAAAAATTTCTATTATTAAGTAATTTACCGTAAATTTAACAGTAATTTTACTGTTAAAAGAGGCCTGATTTTCTTTCTACTATCCGATTGGTGAAGACGATTTGCATCATAAAACGAATGAATCTAAATTTAACTCAGAATGTTTAATTAATCTCGATGCTTTATGATAACCGAAGCCGAAAAAAAAGAATCCCTTTCCAAAATTTTAAAAAGCCGAACTTTCAAAAATTCACAAACGTATCAAAATTTACTTAAATACCTAGTCAACGCCGCTATTAAAAATCAAGCGGTCAAAGAATATGATATTGCCATTGAAATTTTTGGAAAGGATGCTTCCTATAATCCGGCAGAAGATCCTACGGTTCGCGTTTATATTAGCAACTTGCGTAAAAAACTAAAAAAATATTATAGTGACGAGGGTAAACACGATAAAATTCGCTTGGAGATTCCCTCCGGGCATTATGCCGTTCGGTTTTTTCACAAAAAGTCGCCGACTTCTCCCTCTCAATTTTTTTCCGGCAAGGTCTTTTTGTACTTCATTATTAGCATACTCCTGATAATTATAATTGCCATTTCCATTAAAAATTCCGAACACGACCATTTTAAACATGCCGGTTTGTTTTTAAAAAACAAGTTATGGCAACCCATTACAAAAAGTAAGCTGCCTTTATTAGTTGTTTTTGGTGATGATTATTTTATTTACGACACCCAAAATATAAACTATGGCATTCATCGTTTCCATTATATCAACTCCGATTCGGACTTAAACCGATTAAAAGCCCGTGACAAACGATTTAAAAATTATCAAAGAACTCCTTACACATTTACACCGCGTATTAGTTTACTTCCCTTAAAAAGGCTATTGCCATTATTTTGCCGAAAAAATGATATCCGCTTCCAGAATTCCAGTAAAATAAAGACCGAAGATTTTTTAACCAATGATATTATATTTTTAGGGTCTTTTCGTAATCTTTATATTATGCGGCAAGCTTTAAGTGATTTTTTGAAAGATATTAAATTGGGGGTTGGCTCCAATCGGTTCACCATTAAAACCGGCGATTCAACCAAAACATTCACGCTGGAAGGTTATCCGCAAATAAAGCATAGCGATTATTGCTTATTTCGCAAAGTGCCAGGGCCTAAAGGAAACACCATAATTTTGTTCGTCAGCTTCTTTGAATCCGGAATGAGCAGCACGGCCAATTATATGACCGATTCAAAACAATTAAAAAAATTAGAGCAAATTTTCAAACGCCGCTTCGGCCATGTACCGAAATATTTTGATTGCGTATTTAGAATCTCGGGGCTAAAACGGACGGCATTAACCATTCATCTTGAATATCTTTCCGAAATCAATCCGCAAACACTGAAAATTTGGTAAAGATATTTCGTAAAAAGGCAGCTGCCTTTATTTTTGCCGAATCTTTTCCGTGAAAC
>JALWEA010000584.1 GCA_027039465.1 Calditrichia bacterium
GATTTCCCGAAATGGCTAAAAAAGCAATTGATAAATCTAAAATACGAAACATCGGGATTATGGCGCATATCGACGCGGGTAAAACCACGACGACGGAGCGCATTCTGTTCTATTCCGGCCGTGTGCATCGCATCGGCGAAGTCCATGACGGTGCGGCCACCATGGATTGGATGGAGCAGGAAAAAGAACGCGGAATTACGATTACTTCCGCGGCTACCACGGTTAAATGGCGTGACGCTGAGATCAATATCATCGATACGCCTGGCCACGTTGATTTTACGGTTGAAGTTGAGCGCTCCTTACGCGTTTTGGATGGTGCGGTTGCGCTGTTCTGCGGTGTGGGCGGCGTTGAGCCTCAGTCCGAAACGGTTTGGAGACAAGCTGATAAATACAATGTACCGCGCATCGCCTTTGTGAATAAGATGGATCGCGTGGGTGCCGATTTTTTCGGTGTAATGGAAGAAATGCGCAAACGGCTGGGCGCCAATCCGGTGCCTCTGCAGTTGCCGATCGGCTCCGGTGAGCTTTTTAACGGCATTATCGATTTAGTGGAAATGAAAGCCGTGCTCTACAACGAAAGCACTCTGGGCAAGCTTTACGAAGAAGCGGAAATTCCCAAGGGACTCGTGGAGCAATCGGAAGAATATCGCAATAATATTTTGGAAGCTGTTGCGGATTATGACGAAGAGCTGATGGTCAAATATTTGGAAGGTGAAGAAATCACCGTTCCGGAATTAAAAAGCGCCATTCGTAAGGCAACCATCGACGGTAAGATAACGCCGGTATTTTGCGGTTCCGCTTTTAAGAATAAAGGTGTGCAACGTTTGATGGACGGTATTATTGATTATCTGCCGTCTCCGCTGGATAAAGGTGCTGTTGTGGGTATTAATCCCAAAACGGGAGAAGAAGTAAAACGCGAACCCAAAGATGACGCACCGTTTGCGGCCTTGGCTTTTAAAATTCAAACCGATCCTTATGTGGGTCGTTTGACATATATCCGGATTTACTCCGGCCAACTGGACAGCGGTTCTTACGTTTACAATACCAATAGCGAGAAAAAAGAGCGTGTGGCGCGTATTTTGCGCATGCATGCCAATCATCGCGAAGATATTCAGGCTGCGCGAGCCGGTGATATTGTGGCGATCGTCGGTTTGAAAAATACCAAAACAGGCGATACGCTTTCGGATCCCAAACATCTGATTCGCTTGGAGTCGATGCAATTCCCCGAACCGGTAATTTCCGTTGCCGTTGAGCCCAAAACCAAAGCGGATCAGGATAAACTGAGCCAATCTTTGGCAAAGTTGAGTGATGAAGACCCGACCTTTCGCGTACGTACGGATGAAGAAACCGGGCAAACGATTATCAGCGGTATGGGTGAATTGCACCTGGAGATTATTGTTGATCGTTTGCTGCGCGAATTTAAAGTCGGTGCCAATATCGGTCAGCCGCAGGTGGCTTACAAAGAAACGATTACCAAAGAAGTGGTGGCCGAAGGCAAGTTTATTCGTCAGTCCGGCGGCCGCGGTCAGTATGGCCATGTAAAAATTGAAATGGGACCGAACGAACCTGGTAAAGGGTTTGAATTTATCGATGCGATTGTCGGCGGTGTGATTCCCAGGGAATATATCCCGTCGGTTAAGGCCGGTATTGAAGATGCGATGAAAAACGGTGTTTTGGCCGGCTATCCGGTTGAAGATATAAGGGTTAAATTGATCGACGGTTCGTATCATGAAGTCGATTCAAGCGAAATGGCATTTAAGATTGCCGGTTCGATGGCCTTTCAAGAGGGCGCAAGAAAAGCGGGCCCGGTATTATTGGAACCCATTTTCAGTATTGAAATCGTCGTTCCCGAAGAATATTTGGGTGACGTAATCGGAGATTTGAATTCGCGTCGCGGTAAAATTTCCGGAATTTTACCACGGAAAGACGCACAGGTGGTGTCCGGAATGGTTCCGCTATCTGAAATGTTTGGATATGCTACCCAATTGCGCTCCATTACACAAGGTAGGGCAATTTATACGATGCAGTTCTCGCACTATGAAAAAGTACCGGAACAAATTGCGAAAGAACTCATCGAAAAGGGTGGAAAATAAGAGATTTGTAAAAATCCTGGAGGCAAAGAAAAATGGCAAAAGCAAAATACGAACGCAAGAAACCGCATGTTAATGTAGGTACGATTGGTCATGTGGATCATGGTAAGACCACATTAACGGCCGCAATTACGCAAGCCTTGGC
>JALWEA010000585.1 GCA_027039465.1 Calditrichia bacterium
ATGCAAACTACGGACGATGCTTACGAAATTTACACGGGTTTCGAAGATTTCAACAGTGTGCGCAATGTCCTCGAAGAAAAAGGTATTGTTATGGAAAGCGCCGAATTAACCATGATTCCTCAAAACACCATTAAAATAGAAGGTAAAACCGCAGAGCAAATGTTACGCTTGATGGATGCTCTGGATGATCATGATGATGTACAGAATGTTTACGCCAATTTTGACATTGAAGATGCCGAAATGGAGCGTTTAGCCTCGAGCGAGTAATTGAATTGAAAATATTGGGCATTGATCCCGGCTTAAATATTACCGGATATGGTTTGATCCAGATAGCTGAGGTACCCGTTCCTCAGCTATTTATGTATGGATGTGTGCGTACTAAGGCCAAGCAGCCTTTGGCAGAGCGGTTGTTTAAAATTCATACGGAAATCAAAGACCTGATCACCGAACACAAGCCGGATGTTTTGGTAATGGAAGATATTTTTTATGCCAAGAATATTAAAACGGCCATTACCATGGGGCATGTACGGGGAGCCGTTATGGTGGCTGCCATGGACAGGGGAATTTCGGTAGTGGAATATTCGCCTCGCGAAATCAAGTTATCGGTAACGGGTAACGGCGGGGCTTCCAAAGATCAGGTTAATTTCATGGTACAACGCATTTTGAAAGTTGCCGAGCCCATAACTCCGGCCGATGCTTCCGACGCGCTGGCCGCAGCCATTTGCCATTGGCACCGAATCAAGTTTCAACAATAAAGCAGTAACAATGATTGATTATATTAACGGAAAAATAGTTGCCAATAAATCCACGGAAATCGTGCTGGAAACGAACGGCATCGGATACGCAATTAAAGTAAGCCTAAATACCGCACAAAAAATGCCCTCGGAAGGACAAACCGCAACTTTAAAAACCTATCTACATGTTCGCGAGACAGCTATCCAACTTTTCGGTTTTTCCGATGAAGAGGAGCGGGAATTATTTTTGGGATTATTGGGAATTTCCGGCGTAGGTCCCAAATTGGCCATGGCCATTCTTTCCGGTTTGTCGGTGGAAGAAATTCAACAGGCCATCTTGCGTCAGGATGAGCGCGTCTTGTCTTCGATTTCCGGGGTGGGTAAAAAAACGGCTCAACGTTTAATCGTGGAACTCAGAGATAAAATCCGACTTCCGAAAAAAGAGATTACACAGGAAGCCGGAGCCATGAGCCCGGCCGATTTTAGTAATATCGAAAACGAAGCGATTTTGGCGTTGATTTCATTGGGTTACAGCAAAGTGCAGGCCGAACGGGCGGTTATTAAAGCGCAGAAAAAAGGATCGTTTTCACGATCGGATGAATTAATTAAAAAAGCATTGCAAATAATTTAACAGGTGCCCATGAGTAAAGTTGTGCGTCCGGGTTTACTGGAAGAAGATTTGGAAATAGAGAGCACGCTTAGGCCGCAAAGTTTGGATGATTTCGTCGGTCAGCAAAAAGTCAAGGACAATTTGGCTGTTTTTATTCAGGCTGCCCGGCAAAGAAAAGAGGCCTTGGATCATGTGCTTTTGTACGGGCCGCCGGGACTTGGCAAAACCACGCTGGCCATGATCGTAAGTAAAGAATTGAATGTGGGCATTAAAACCACTTCCGGACCGGTGTTGGAGCGGGCCGGAGATTTGGCAGGGCTTCTGACCAATCTTCAGGAAAAGGACGTTCTGTTTATTGACGAAATTCATCGCGTGAATAATGTGGTGGAAGAGTATTTGTATTCGGCCATGGAAGATTTCAATATTACCATTCTTATTGACAAAGGCCCGAATGCACGCTCCGTCCAACTGAATTTGGCGCCTTTTACTTTAATCGGTGCCACGACCCGTGCCGGTTTACTGACTTCGCCTATGCGCGCCCGTTTCGGTGTGGTTTTGCGGCTGGATTATTATTCGCCGGAAGATTTATTCTTAATTATCAAACGATCGGCCAAAATTTTGAATATTGAAATCGAAGACGCCGGTGCCATGGAGTTGGCCCGTCGTTCGCGAGGTACTCCGCGTATCGCCAACCGTCTGTTGCGCAGAACCCGTGATTTCGCGCAGGTTGTGGCGGATAATAAAATCACCGAAGAGGTGGCCAAATTGGCTTTGGATCGTTTGGAAGTGGATGAGCTCGGTCTGGATGAAATGGACAAACGGATTTTAATGACCATTATTGAAAAATATCAGGGAGGCCCGGTGGGCCTAAATACTATTGCAGTGGCCGTAGGTGAAGAACGAGATACCATTGAGGAAATGTACGAACCCTTTTTAATTCAGCAGGGATTTTTGCATCGTACGCCGCGTGGCCGGGTGGTTACACCGCTGGCTTACAAACATTTCGGAATAAAATCTAATAAAAATAATCAACAAACCTCGCTTTTTTGAAGCAGGAAAGGAGAAAGATTACGATGAAATTATCGGAGTTCCAATACGAAGTTCCATCAAAACTCATTGCGCAGTATCCTCTCGAAAAGAGAGACGAGTCGCGCATGATGGTGCTCGATCGCAAGCATCAAACGTGGGAACATCGCATTTTCAAAGATTTGGTGGATTATTTGAACGAAGGCGATGCGCTGGTGGTTAATGAGACCAAAGTCTTTCCGGCCAGAGTATTCGGTACCAAAGAAAAGACCGATGCCAAAGTTGAATTGCTTTTGCTCAGACAACTGGAAGACACCATGTGGGAAGTTTTGGTAAAACCGGCGCGGAAAGTACGGGTAGGCAATCGCATTCAGATTACCGAGAATTTCGGTTGCGATGTCATCGATAATACCACTTCCGGCGGTCGGGTGGTACGGTTTGACTACAACGGCAAAGATTTCTACCATATATTGGATCAGGTCGGCAACTCTCCCTTGCCGCCGTATATCAAGCGGGAAGCGGAAGAAATCGATAAAAAAATGTACCAAACCGTTTATGCCAAACGCATCGGGGCCGTGGCCGCTCCTACGGCAGGATTACATTTTACCGAAGAATTGCTGCAAAAACTGGAAGCCAAGGGTGTGCGCATTATTCCGGTTGTCCTTCACGTGGGCCTAGGTACCTTTCGTCCGATCAAGGTGGAAGATGTGACCCGCCACAATATGGATTCCGAATATTATGAAGTTTCGGAAGAATCGGCCAAACGGATCAATGAAGTCAAGTTGGCCGGAGGTCGGGTGATTGCCGTGGGAACCACGACCGTGCGTACACTGGAATCGGTTGCCAATGCCGACAAATTGGTTAAGGCGCACAGCGGTTGGACGGACAAATTTATCTACCCGCCTTACCAGTTTAAAATCATTGACGGTTTAATTACCAATTTCCATCTGCCTGCTTCCACGCTGGTGCTTTTAGTGGCCGCTTTTGCAGGCAGAGACTTTACATTAAAGGCATATCAGGAAGCCATTAAACAAAAATATCGCTTTTATAGTTACGGCGATGCCATGTTAATTCTTTAAACGAAAGAGTATCATTGAGAACAGGCCTTGGTTTAGCCGTCATCCAAAAAATCGAACAACCCGTTGAATCGACCACGTTCGCCGCTTTAATCGGTGCCGTGGTCGATGCTTTATTAAGCGCCGCCGGAATATTTGCGGAGCGCGAATCTTTTGTTCGCGAAGTTCCTTTTGATTCTTTGAAGCAAATTGAATTACGTTTACATTACGACGGATTTGAAATCCGGAATATTGACGTTACCGTAACCGTTCGCAATGCCTTGTCCGACAAGTTGCTTCAATCATTCATGGAAAAAGCCCGCAAGCCGCTGTTCCTGGATAAGGATCAAGTGACGGTTAAGCAGTACGTAGTGCAAGATGCTCCTTACGAAATGCACGTGCAGGCACTGGCATTAATCGGGTAAAAAGGGAAAATTTCTGTCCCTACCTTGATGGTTCTTCCACTCTCGGGATTCTAAATTAAATGAGCGCTTAAGACGGCACGGGAATAAAAAATTTTACCGGAACTATCGGATTTGTATTGTTTTTTGTAAAAAATGGCCTATTCGATAAAGGAAGTTTATGCTGGAATCGCTGCCTCATCTTTTGGACAATATCAGTCCCATGATTGCTTACCTGATTTTATTGGTAAGCGCCTTCGTGGAAAACATCTTTCCGCCGATTCCCGGTGATACGGTAACGGTTATCGGGGCCTATTTTGTCAGTACGGGTAAACTTGGATTCTGGGGCGTTTACATTTCCACAACCATCGGCAGCGTGATCGGTTTTTTTACCATGTACTTATTGGGATTGAAATTAGGAACCAAGTTGCTCAACACGCGTTGGGGCAAGAAAGCCATTAATCCCGAAAAGATGAAAAAGGTGGAATACTGGTTTTCCAAATACGGCTATTGGGTGGTCGCCGCCAACCGGTTCTTAAGCGGAACGCGCAGCGTGATTTCCTTATTCGCCGGTTTTTTTAATTTGCGCTGGCCGCTGGTTTTGTTGTTCTCGTTTATCAGCGCTTCCATCTGGAACGGTTTGCTGATTTACGGCGGCTATTTGGTTGGGGTGAACTGGAGTAAAATCACCGTTATTTTAAAACAATACAATCAAATCGTACTTATTGCCACACTGGTGGCCGTGGTACTTTTTGTCGTCTATCGTTACGTTTTCAAAAAAGCAAAGGTGTCATAAACATACAGGAAATAAACATGAGCGAAGTACGCGTTCGTTTTGCGCCGAGTCCGACCGGCTATGTGCATGTGGGCAGTTTGCGCACGGCTTTGTACAATTATTTGTTTGCCCGTCACCATCAGGGACGTTTTGTTTTACGCATAGAAGATACGGATCAAAGCCGCTATGTGGAAGGCGCCGTTGAGAATTTATTGGAAACCCTACGTTGGACCGGACTGGATTACGATGAAGGCCCGGAGAAAGGCGGCCCGTACGGCCCGTATTTTCAATCGCAACGTAAAGAAATTTATCATGAACATGTACAGCAGCTTTTGGACAAGGATGCCGCTTACCCGTGTTTCTGTTCGGAAGAAACCTTAAATGCCATGCGCGAGGAACAGCAGAAAAAAGGGTTGCCGGTCATGTACGACGGACGCTGCCGCAACATTCCCAAAGAAGAAGCGCTGGAACGCATGAAAAGCGAACCGCACGTGATTCGTCTTAAAGTGCCGCGTACGGGTAACACGATGGTCAAAGACATTATTCGCGGTGACGTCTCGTTTGAAAATGCGCTGATCGATGACCAGATTTTGCTCAAAAGCGATGGCTTCCCGACGTATCATCTAGCCAATGTGGTGGATGATCATTTGATGAAAATCAGCCATGTGATTCGCGGAGAAGAGTGGTTGCCCAGCACACCCAAGCACATTTTGTTGTATCGGGCCTTCGGCTGGCAGGAACCACAGTTTGCCCATTTGCCGTTGTTGTTAAATCCGGATCGAACCAAACTTAGCAAGCGGCAGGGGGATGTGGCCGTAGAAGACTATCGGGCTAAAGGATTTTTGCCGCAGGCGCTCGTTAATTTTGTGGCATTGCTGGGATGGAACAAGGGCGACGATCAGGAAATTTTTAGTTTGGAAGAATTGGTAAAATATTTTAGTTTAGAGCGCGTTAACAAAGCCGGTGCCGTTTTTGATGTGCACAAACTGGAATGGATGAACGGCCATTATATTCGCAGCATTGCCGAAGACGAGTATTTACGCATCGGTCAGGAATGGCTGAAAAAATTGAATTTGGACACGGGCGATGCGCAAAAAAACCGATTGATTTTACAGGCGGTACGACCGGCACTGAATAAATTCGCCGACTTACCGCAGAAAACGGCCGTGTTTTTTAAAGATGCGCTGGAATATGACGAGCAGGCCAAAGAATGGTTGGCCAAACCGGAAAGCAAAGAAATTCTGAAGATAATGATCGAAGAATTGGCGCAAACGGACGAATTGACGCTCGAGAGTTTTAAGACGCTCATGAAAACCGTACAAAAACGCAGCGGTCAAAAAGGCAAGGATTTGTGGATGCCGGTGCGTGCGGCCATTACCGGCGAAACTCACGGGCCGGATTTGGGCATTGTCTTAACGGTTATCGGAAAACGGAAAGTGGAACAGTTTTTAAAACAGGCATTAGCAATATGAGAATTGTTGTATTGATGGGTGGTGATTCCACCGAACGGGAAATTTCGTTGATTACAGGCAACAAAGTAGCCAAAGCTCTGGAAGAGAACGGGCATCAGGTCATTAAAATTGATCCGGTGGCGACCAAAGAAGAGCAGACCGAGCTAAATCACTCGGATCATCATTGGTTGGGTATTGAGTATCCGAGTATTGATTTGCTGCCTTTGCATCGCGGAAGCATGTTTTTGAAAAATATTCTGGTCATCAAGCGTCTCAAACCCGATTTGGTTTTTATTGCTTTGCACGGAGGTAAGGGTGAAAACGGTGTGGTGCAGGGCATGCTGGATGCGGCTGAAATTCCTTACACGGGTTCCGGTCGGATTGCCTCCACATTGGCCATGGAAAAAGATATCAGTAAAATTTATTTCAAGAATGCAAAACTGCCCACGCCGAGGGCGGTGATCTTGGAACGGCCGGATGCTTCGCGTAAAAAATTGAAAAAGGTGGAGTTCCCGCAAGTGGTTAAACCCAATGACCAAGGTTCGACCATCGGGGTTAAAATCGTCCACAGCCAGCAGGAAATGATGGAAGCCATTGATCATGCGTTTACCTTAAGTCCGCGCGTTATTGTTGAAGAGTACATTAAGGGCCGCGAAATTACCGTGGGCATTATCAAAAATCGGGTATTTCCCGTGGTTGAAATTATTCCGCAGCACGAAGTTTTTGACTACGATTGCAAATACAAAAACGGTCTGAGTAAATATCAGGTACCGGCCGAGTTGGATGAAGAAACGGCGCGTTTGGCTCAAAAAAT
>JALWEA010000586.1 GCA_027039465.1 Calditrichia bacterium
GCCAAATTGATCTGCAAAAAGAATCGGGAAGAACGCTTTTTACAACCGTTTCTCTACCGCTGAATGAAAAACGTTTTGCTTTGCGCGACGCTAAAATTTATGTGGAACGTTTGGTGCATCAATTGCCTTTCATTAAATCCGAATTTATTAGCGAAACGCCTTCCATTGCCGATCAACGCTTAACACCCGCAGAAAATGAAATTGAAGTCCAAATTAAAGCCGTTTCATTAAATCGACGGGATTTGAATGCCATTCAGGAAGGACGCAAATCTTATTGGGGAGAAATCGGATTTGAATTTGCGGGTACAATTGTCAGAGTCGGCTCCAAAGTCACCAATTATCGGGAAGGCCAGCGCGTAATGGGCTTAATTCCGGGCGGACTGCGCAAGTACGGTTTAACGTACCCCGAATTTATCGTTCCCATTCCCGAACATCTGAGTTTTGAGCAAGCCGCCACATTGCCTTATGATTATCTGACGGCTTACTACGCGCTTTCTTACATTACGCGTATTGAAGAGGGCGAGCGTTTATTGATTCACAATGCGGATAATCCGACGGGCCTGGCTTTACTGAACGTGGCCTCCCGATTTAACGCCGAGGTTCTGGCCACGGTGCGCCATGAGAAGAACATTCCGTTGCTCAAAGAAGCCGGAGCCCTGCACGTATTTAGCAGCAAAACGCCCGATTACACCGATCAAATTTTACAATTGACCGACGGAGAAGGCGTTGATATCATTGCCAATTCGAACGGGCATGACCAACTGGTTAACAATTTTGCCTTACTTAAAGATTTCGGTCGTTTTTTGGAATTGAATCCCGACGGTTCGTTCCAGCAATCCATTGTCTACCACAATTTGCGTCACAATGTTTCCTTTTTTGCCATCGATTTGGAACACTTGGCAAAGCAACAACCCAAATTGATCGGCCGATTATTCAAAGAGGTAGTAACCAAAATCGAAAACGGCGAGTATCGTCCGCTTCATTATCAAACGTTCGAAGCTCAGGAAATCAATGTTTCCATGGCTCATCTGAAAACCGGACGACACATTGAAAAACCCGTTATTTTAATTTCTTCGGATGAAACGCAACAACCGAAGCGAAGCGGTTTATTCCGGCACACCGGAAGTTATTTGGTTATCGGTGATTTTTCTCCGGTAAACGGCGCGCTGTTAAAATGGATGCATGACAACGGCGCACAAAATATTTACGCCTTACCATTAAACGGAAAATCCGATTCGTTGCCTCCGACGCTTCCTTCTTCGATCCGTTTATTGAAACATTTGCAAAACGGGTTACCCGAAGATACGATCGGCATAATGATTTCCCTGGATCGTATTCCCGTGGATTACGCCCATAACGCACAGGAAATATTAACAGCCGTTTTTGAGGCCGCCAATCAAACCGCCCTGGATTTCTTCCTTACCTTTATTCCGTTTAAATTGAGTAATTTTGAAAATCGTACCAACGGTGCCATTTATTTTAACAATTTGTTGATGGCTTTGCACAATAAGCGCTGGCGTCAAGACCTGCCTTCCGTACACGTTGAAATGGGCGGCCCCGAAAAAATTTCGGAAGCCATCGCCTATGCCCGCTGGCAAATTATTAAAGAATTACTCCTTTTGGAAAAAGGGCATATTATTTTAACGGAAACCAACTGGGAAGCCATTTTTGCCAAAAAATCGCCCGAGGAAATTCCAGGCTTTTTTGGCGAGCTCTTGCCGCAATCTCAGAGCGGTGCAGCCGCATCACCGGCTAAAAGCAGCATTGACCGCAGCGATATTCTGGCGGCCGAACCCGAACATCGTTTCGATTTGATTCGTGGCTTTTTGGCTCGGGAACTGGCCGGTATTATTAAGGTTTCGCCGGATCAGATCAATTTTCAGCAACCGTTAACCCAATTCGGTATCGATTCCTTAATGGCGATTGAATTGAAAAACAATATCGAACGACAATTGGGCGTTAACATCCCCATTGCCACCCTTTTGCAAGGGCCTTCGTTAAACGATTTGACGAGTACCATTTTAGAACAAACGGAAGACGAAACCGTTCAAAAGCCAAGCGTTAAAACCAAACCGCGGCCGGAAAAACAAACCGAAGTGATTGAAGCGCCGCTCTCGCACGGCCAGCGCGCCATGTACTTTCAGCACACCATGAACCCGGAAAGTATCTTTAATTTGGCCTACGCCGTTCGTATTCGCTCGGAATTTGACAAAGAGCTGCTCCGCGA